>NZ_AOME01000047.1 GCF_000336935.1 Halococcus salifodinae DSM 8989
GGCGGCAGGTCTGCCCTCACTGTGGTGGATACACGTTCGATCGCATCGACTGGTCCTTTGAATCCTAGGTTGGATTCCGGTATAGGTTCGTCAAGCATAATTTCCGTGTAATTCAGGCTTCGGTCTTGATTTCGAATCCAATCGTGCAAGAGCAATCTATCCGCCTGGAATCATCTTTTCCCGAGGCGCTCAGTTCCCGTGGTCATCCTCCTCGCNCACAGATGTTTACAATCTGACTCTGTGGATCGGTCGATATGTGCCCGATGATGGTGGATGTGGAGTTTCTGTCTTGCACCGCATCGTTTGGTAAGAAGAGGTTCCCACTGTCATATCCCCTGAAGTCAGGTAGGTAGTTTTCTCATGCATAGCTGGGCCCGTAATCTTTATCAGTAGTCTAGATCACACAGAAAGCTATGTATAACTGAGGTCGGATAGGTAGATTCGTCATGCAGAGACCACCGCGAAATTTAAATTGCAGAGGTTGGGTTTCTCTGTCTATCGTGCGTGAGAACTCCATTCGTCCAAGTTCAGGTACCAAGACAACGTTTCGGAGAAGGAGAATTCCAGATATGAAACTAGAAGGAGCTTATGCTAGTCGCGTAAGCAAGCGCTCCCGGATCACGAGCAAACACGGGAGCACCGTCATGCACGCGACGAACGCGTAGACGATGNTTATGCTAGTCGCGTAAGCAAGCGCTCCCGGATCACGAGCAAACACGGGAGCACCGTCATGCACGCGACGAACGCGTAGACGATGCTCAATCCGGTCACGATGCCGAACCGCTGGAGCGGCGGCGACAGCGCCAGCGCGAGCACCCCGAAACCGGACGCGGTCGTCACCGCACTGCCAAGCAACGCACCGCCGGTTCCCGTGAGTGCTGTCGACAGTGTGTCTGTGAGCGAGTCGTGACGAGCGCGTTCGTCGACAAACCGTTCGCTGACGTGGATGCTGTAATCCACGCCCAGACCGATCGCCAGACTCGTGATNGTTCGTCGACAAACCGTTCGCTGACGTGGATGCTGTAATCCACGCCCAGACCGATCGCCAGACTCGTGATGACGACGGTTTCGCTGTTGAATGGGATGTCGAGCACTGCCATCGTCCCAAGCAACCATGCAAGCGCGATGACGACGGGAACGAGCGTCACGACACCCAATCCTGGCGTGCGGTTTCGCCACCAGTACAGTCCAACGAGAAGTGCGAGAATGACCCCCAACGTGATGGCGAATCCCTCAACGAGCGTCTCGAACAGCCCGCTCTGGACGACCGCAGTGATGACCGGTCCACCCGTTGCGATGGCCCGTACCGGCGCGTCCCCTTCGATGGCCGAGGCGACGCCCCGAACGTCGCCCGTGACCGACTGGGCCGAGGCGTTCCCCTGCACACCAACTGTCAGTCTGGCGGATTGGTACGACCCGTTGTCGGCACGATAGAGTACCGATGACGCTTGGTCGGGAGCAGCCTCGAACAACAGGTCATAGACCGCCGCAGTATCNGACCCGTTGTCGGCACGATAGAGTACCGATGACGCTTGGTCGGGAGCAGCCTCGAACAACAGGTCATAGACCGCCGCAGTATCTCGATCCGGGAGTCCATCACCATCCGTGTCACGCACTTCGATCGCGTCGGCGACTGTCTCGTTTTGGGCAGCGACACTACGGAGGACGGATGCCGGACTCTCGATCGCGGCTCTTCCATCGGAACCGACGACGATAGTCCCACTGCTGTTCGTGTTCTGGGTCACGTCGTCGATTGCGGTGAGCAGCGCCGGTGCGGTCACGTTCCCGCGTATCAGTATCTGTCCTTCTGCCCCCTGTCCGCGCTGGCGGAAGTTGTCGCTCAGATAGTCGAGGTTCTGGCTCACGTCGTAGTCGCCGGGGGCGAACGGTCCTGGCAGCGATTCCATCCACGCTGGGGCATCCTGTGGCAGGAAGTCGGCCTGGTTGAACTCCGTGTCAATGTCGGTCGCACCGTACGCGCCTGCGGAGGCGAGCACCAGTGCNGGGGCATCCTGTGGCAGGAAGTCGGCCTGGTTGAACTCCGTGTCAATGTCGGTCGCACCGTACGCGCCTGCGGAGGCGAGCACCAGTGCGATCACGATGACGGCGATAGGCGCTCGCCGTGCGAGCGCAGCGGTGCCCGAGAGAAGACGGCTCAACCCTCCTGAACCGACGCCGACGGCAGGATTGTGCCGGTCGCGGCCACGGCGGTCGAAAAACCGTTCGAGTTCGAGTTTGATAGCCGGCACGAGCGCGGCGAAGACGACGAAGATGGCGACGATACCGACACCACTCAAGATGGCGAAATCCTGAATCGATTCCAGCGGACTGACGTAGTTCGAGAGGAAGCCGACCGCTGTCGAGAACGCGGCGGTAGCTAACGCGAGGACGACGCCAGCAATCCCGACACGCATCGCAGTCGTGGGATCGCGCCGATCCACTGTTTCGTCGTCGGTGTCGAGTGTTCCTTCTCGCGCCTCGCGGTAGCGCATGACGACATGGAGCGAGTAATCGATACTTAGACCGATGAGCAAGAACGGCACGGCGATCAGGGTCGAATTCGACGGAATCCCGAGCCAACCCTGTATGCCAGCGTACCAGACTATCACGACGCCGACACCGAAGACGCTCACGAGAACGTCAACAAGGTCGCGGTAGGCAATCGTGAGGACCACGAGTAAGAGGACGATTGCGACCGGCGTGATGATGGTGAAACTATCGCCAATGGCCTGCGAGGACTCCTCGTCGATGATACCTTGTCCGAACACGAACGCGTCGGCGAAGCGGTTCTCGACCAGCGAGTCGATGGCCACCTGCGCGTCGTTCACTNCCTTGTCCGAACACGAACGCGTCGGCGAAGCGGTTCTCGACCAGCGAGTCGATGGCCACCTGCGCGTCGTTCACTGCTGGGGTAGTCGTCGCTGAACCGCTCGGGTTCTGCTGGAAGACGAGGGTAGTTCTCGCGTCGGCTTGCGTTGTCCCCGGTTCGTAATTCGTTGGGAGGAATTCGGTTGGGTCGCTACCCGAAACGGACGCATCCGGGTCGAGGATCCGGCTGAGATACGTCTCGACTTGCTCGTCCGAACTGGATTCGAGTGCGGCGATCTGCTGATCGAGTGTCGGTGCTGACGACTGACCCTGCGCCGCTGATGTATTGTTCCCGCCCGTCGCACGAGAGCTGGCGTTTGCACCCGACGTGTTGGCGCGTTCGCTCTGTTCGTGAGCGTATGCAACGTTCGCCACCACGTTCTCGATGCCGACCATCCCTGTCCCGTCACGAAGCGTCGCATTGATCGATTCGTTTCCGCGGATCTCCTGCTGAAGACGGAGGCTTTTGAGTAGTGACTCGCGGGTGAGAACGTCACCGCCATCGTCCCTGACGACGACCTGTGCAACAACTGCATCGTCCGTCTCGTACGTCGCTTCGATGCGGTCGAGTGCCGCCTGCTCCGGGGAATCAATACCGGCCTGGCCGATTTCCCCTTCGCTAGTGGTTCCAATGACTGCGCCAGCACCAACGACGGCACTGATGACGAGCAACAGAGCGATTATCAGTTTGCTCCGTGAGGCGAGCACCTCCGCGTATCGAGAGGTCAGTTCCCGCTTCATCGGTTACCGTCACCACCTGTTACGGGAGTGGCTGCGGAATCGGATCGAGTGATGGGGATTTCGGACCAGTTCATACGTTCTCTCCGATGGCGACTGATAAGGAGCGATGGAAGGTTCCCAAAACGTGGGACAACTGGCTGTAGTTTTGAAAGCCAACCCAGATAGCGGTCTTCAGTGAGAACGAATCGGATGCTACGTCCGGTAAAGCCCAACGATCATGACGACGAACCCGAGACAGATAATCACGCTCTCGAGGAGCATTCCGGCGGTGACTGAAGCGCCGCCGATGTGGTGGAACACGCCGACCAGAAACGTTCCGAGAGTGATGACCGCTAATCCCACCGCAAAGTACTGGAGACCAGCGATCCGTGTTCGGTTGTAGGCTCTGTACGCCATCAGCGAGACGACTCCCCCGAGGACGAGAGCAGCAATCTTGACGACGACGAGCAATGCGACGAGTAGCTCCATCACGACTCCTCCTTCATTGCCGACCAGAACGTAGCCAGTCGGTCCTCCGGGTCCGTCTCCGGACGGGTCACCGTCATGGAGAACTCGCCGGTGTCGTCAATACCAATTGAGATATCCGTGAAATCCCGCTCGTAGAGCGTGACGTTTGGCCCGTCGCGTCGAACCTCCGTATACTCTCGAACGAGTGCCGATTCGCGGAGTAGTTCGAGTTTCCGATACACCGTCGAGCTAGAGAGATCACAGTCATCACGCAGGTCGCTTGCCGATTTCGGCTCGTTTAGCCGAGTAAGAATCTCTCGACAGGTACTGTCGTCGAGCGACTGCAACACTGGCGGGAGAGCGGATCCATCGGATTCGTCGATTTCGTCGGACGACCATCGAGCCATTTCGGTAGATGAGTCAGTCGAGCCAGTATTCGACGGGATCAGTGATAATCGATTCGCCCCACTGTGTTGCTCGCTCATCTCAGGTGCTGTATGCTGTGGTTCTGTTTCGAGAGTCGACGGCACTCATGTCTTGTCGTACTCGATTCTTTCGGCGGAGAGGGTATAGGAGTCTCGGTCATTCCCAGATAGCTGGAATAGCCCGATTCCAATCCCTCCATGCGATTTCTGCTCGTCTACGGATGCCACTCCCAACATCTGGGACGCCCCCATCGATGTTTATCCTCCAGATTCGAATACGACACTGATGACGCACGAAGCCATCACCCGAGTCGATCCACGAGACACTGGACGTATGATCGAAGTCGGCGCAGCACCCCGACCGAGCAAAGTCATTACGATGGGCGCACCGCTGAGCACGAGGGTTCACCGATGACGAGTGTCCTCGATATAGCGATGACCATCCACACGATCTTCGCTGCGCTTTGGACGGGTGGCNGGCGCTGTTATCCCGGCAGCACGCAGCGAGTTGCTGAGTACGGAAGGGCTGACTCTCATCGCACGACGGTTCTGGTATCTCACGGTCGGCTCAGTCCTCCTGTTGTTGTTCAGCGGCGGGCATCTCGCAGGGACGCTCTATACCGCCGAAACACTCCAGTCAACCGGCCGAGGGAATCTCGTACTGGCGATGGTCGGCCTCTGGCTCGTCCTCGCAGTCGTGCTTTTCTTCGGCTTCCGTCGGTTGACCAGCACCCAACCGGAGCAGTCAGCGGTAGTGGCAGCAACGAAAGCGCGACCGTGGTTTCTCGGAGCGAGTGGTGTCTCGGTAGCACTACTCGTCATCGCTGGGTTTCTCTAACTCACTCAGAGAAAAATCAAAAATAGCGTTTCGTCACACCGGATAGAAGCCGATGATCTCGTTGGATTCGTTTCGGACGTCATCTACCATCGCGCAGGCGCGCTGCGAGCACGCCACGGACTACACCGAGGTCGAGACCCTAATCTGTCGGCTCCCGTCTGCCCACCTCACGTTCACGGCACTATTCAGTAGTTTTTATTTCACACTCTGGTCGGACGATTCCGAAACATCTACTCGAGATGATCAGTACTCGTTTATCACGTCGGAAGAACAGCCGAAACGAACACCCGAACCGTGCATTAATTGGCTACCTAGCCGACATCAGCCTGATTAAGGTAGTTTGCACTTGCACCAGTCAACTTCTCGCGCTGGATGCGCTGGCTAGGTACCGGCTCTTGCGCCCATATTTTTCATCACGCGCTGTGGGGATAGCAGAATTCCTATCGAATCAGTTTCAGGTATTGAGTTGACGACTACCTGACGGGGTCAACCAACTGAACCGGGTGCTGGCTCGGCCGCTCTAGCAACGACTCCAACTGTTCGAGACAGGATGTTCCACTCGCTACGACAGTGCGGTCGCGTGCATTCTCGGCTTGGAACTGCGATTCGAGTTCACTGCCGACATCCATGCTCAATTCGTAGTATTCGCGCTTGTAGCCAAAGGAACCGGCCATCCCACAGCACTCGGTTTCCGAGGTCAACACATCGTAGCCGAGTTCATCGAGAACGGCAACGGTGTGGGCTTCGAGTCCAAGCGTTCGCTGCTGGCAGTGGCTGTGGTAGGCCACCCCCTCGCCGCCACCTGCTCGCAGTTCTCGACCACTCGCCCCATTTTCGAGCAGTCCGTAAACGTACTCCATGATTTCGTAGCTGTTGCTATCGAGACGTTCTGCGGATTGTTCGGGCAGGAACTTCTCGTACTCGCCGGCGAACATGGCGAGGTCGGAGGGTTCGATCACCACCACGTCCCGGCCGGCGTCGATGTGCTCTGCGAGGTCTGCGTAGACTTCGTGAGCGTGGCGTTCAGCAGTCCCAATCATTCCCTGCGAGAGCGGAGCACGCCCGCTGGACGCCACCTCGGGAATTTGTACTGAGACGCCGAGCGCTTCCAGAACACGGACGGCGGCCTTTCCGCGCTCAACCTGTACATGATTGGTGTAGGCGTCGGGATAGAGCACGGCTTCTCGACTTGCATCAGTCCGTGAAATGCGCGAGCCACCGCGCGCCTCAAACCACTTCCTGAGCGTTTCGCGCCGAAATTTCGGGAGGTCTCGACGGCGGTCGATTCCCATGAATCGCTCCATGAGCACCTGCGCAGGCTTGGTCCCAGCCAGCCAGTTCGACATCGGCGCGGTGGCGCTGCCCAGTTTGGCGAGGGTCGCGTAGTTACCGAAAAACCGTTTCTGGAGGTCCATTCTACCGGGTTCCTCGTCGGGCGTCAACCCCTCCACCAGGAAATCGAATTCAGTCTGGTCCTCGTGGTTGATGCGGTCCCTGACGACCGTGTTTATCCACGGGATGTCGATTTTCACGGGACACGCATTCACGCAGCGCGAACAGCCCGTACAGAGGTCGTTGAACTCGGCGGCGCTGTCCTGACTGTGGACGCCGGCCTCCCAGCCGGTGGCGATACCGCCGGAGTACGTCTCGCCGCCGAAGGCATGGCCGCCGACGTGTTGGAAGTTCGCACACGAGTTCGCACATGCCGAACACCGGATGCAGTACAGCGTCTCCCGGAGTTGGTCGTCCTCGCGCATCTCCATGCGGCCGTTGTCGATGAGCACGAGGTGGAACTCGCGATCGTCGCCGGGACCGAGTTCGTCTCCCTCGTCGAAAGTCGGTGAGTCGCCGGGCGGCGTGAAAAGCGAGATATAGGAGGTGATGTCCTGTCCGGTCCCCGACCGGCCGATGAGTTCGACGAACGGCTGGAGGTCCTCAACGCTCGGGACGAGTTTCTCTACGCCCGCGACCGCAATATGGGTGTCCGTCGCCTGCACGCACTTGCGGGCGTTGCCTTCGCTTGTGACCAGCGCGAGTGTGCCGGTATCCGCCGTGACGAAGTTTGCCCCCGTCATTCCGACCTCGGCGTCCATGATCTTCTCACCGAGATACTCACGGGCGAACTGTGTCAGCTCCTCGGCGGTTTCGAGGGGCTCTTCCGGGTCGAAGTGCGCGTTGAACAGGTCCGCAATCTCCTCGCGGGACTTGTGGATAGCGGGTGCGACGATGTGTGACGGCGCTTCGTCGGCAACCTGCAGGACGAACTCGGCGAGGTCAGTCTCCCAGACGTCCGCGCCGCTGGCTTCGAGAGACTCGTTCGCCTCGATCTCCTCGCTGGTCATCGACTTCGACTTCACGACATCGCGGCCGCCGGCGACCTCCGTTATGTATCGGTTCGCGTCGGCGGCGTCGTCAGCGAGATAGACTGTACCGCCGTTGGTTTCGACCGCCTCGATAACCTGATGGATGAGTTCGGGCAGGCGTTCGATGGTGTCTTCCTTAATGGCGCGGGCCTCGTCTTTGAGGCCGTCGTAGTCTTCGAGATCCGCAGTAGATTCGTAGCGGCCATCGTTGAAGACCTGTGTGTTCTCATGGACGTTGTTGCCCTCGGTGTCGAGGAGGTGGCGGATGCGTTCGGCTTTTCGCTGGCGGTCATCGACGCTCATCTACCTGTCCTCCAGGAGAACGACGGTGACGTCCATCGGGCCGTGGGCTCCCTTCACGAGCGCGCCCATGTCTGCTGTGGCGCTCGGCCCGGTCGCGATGACGGCTTGCCCGGTGCCGCTACGGATGTCCTCGGCGAGTCGATCGAACGTCGTGTCCATATCTGGGAGGATATCGCTGCCGGCGATGACGGCGACGTGTTCGTCGGCGTAGAGGCTAACCGGTTCCTCGCCGTCAGGGCCGCCCTGGATGACCACGGAGCCGTAGTCGGCGATGGCGTATCCGGCGGCGGTGACGCCGGTTTCCGCAGTTTCGAGTTCCTGCACCGTCGGATCGACCTCTACGGCGTCCGGCAGGGAGACGTTCTCGAACGGAAGCGGAGTGCCAACCGCGCGAGCGTTGAGGAGCGGGATAAGCGTCGACTCGAACTGGTCAGAAGTCGTCTGAACGAGTTCGACCCCGACCTCGTCGAGGGACGACTCGAAGGTCGTGATTGGTTCGGCTGACATCTGGCGGACGTTTATGAAACAGCCTAATGGGTGTTTCCCTCCACGCATTCCCACGACAGAACATTACATATATTTGATTATACACTCTCACCATCCACGGCGGAATTTGATGGATGATAGTAGATGAAAAAAGAGTTACATATGCTTGTTGTTCGATGGCGAAACATAGCCGATCGAACACCTAGACGAGCGGATTGAGGAGCGAGCAGAAGGGTGCAGAGAGACGCAACTCCTCATGACGATTCCGGGTATCAGCCACTACTCAGCATTGGTGATTTACGTGGAGATCGGTGAGATTGACCGATTTGATCGAGCCAAGGAAGTGGTGCGGTACGTGGGATTGAACCCAGTGATCCGCGAGTCTGGCGACTCGCGGTTCGAAGGAAGAATCTCGAAGAATGGGTCGGGAAAGGTGCGGTGGGTGCTGGTCCAGGCGGTTCATTCAGCGGTTCATACGGTCGGTGACGAGTATCTGAGTCGATTCTATAACCGCATCAAGCGGCGGAAGAACAAGCAGAAGGCAGCGGTGGCGACTGCCCGGAAGATGTTGGTGTCGATCTACCATATGTTAGATCGCGGCGAAGTGTACGATCCACCCGGCGTGACAGCCTAAGCAGCTGATTGCGCGGTTGGTGGCGGTGTGAGCGACAGCTACCGCAATAGGATGTCTTCCGCCTGTCGGTGGTGAGGGAGAATTGGTTCGCCGTCAGTTGGTTTTGTGGCGGGAGAAGCTACTCGGTTAACTGGGCGAAAGAATCAAGCTTCCTGGTTGGCTTGGTTCAGGTAGCAGATTTTCCCATACGTGACTTCAGGAACACGAACACCACCAACCCAACGGGGCGAGCCCCCGGGATCACGCGTTCGCCCGGATCAGGGCGCTATCGAAGCTCGGCTCGACGTTCGTCCCGCTCTCGAACCTTGTCATGGCGATTCCGGGCGTTCGGGCCGTGCTGGAGCGGACGGTCGGCATCGCGCGCGAGCGGTCGCTACCGATGTTTCACCGGCGCAGGTTTGCGGAGTGGTTTTGAGCAGCGGGACGATTCGTGGGTTCCCACGGCTGGGAACGATCGGCGGGCGTTGCTGTTCCAGCGGACCCAAATCGGTGACAGGCCGGGCACGAAGGGTGGGCCACCCAATCCTGTGGAGAAACTCGCCGCGGCGCTGTCCCAACCGGGCTGACTGACCCGCCCCGGTTGGCCCGCTGGGCTGTGACCGGACTACCGGTCGGCGAGGAACCGCCGGAGACTAGTGCGGGGATCGAACCCGAGCGTGCCGTGGTGTTCGACCCCGAACCCTCGACGGCGACCGAGGCTGGTCAGTGCGTCGGTCAGCGCGGCCACATCGACGGGCGCGTGGACCCGGTAGGCGTAGGGCGGGCCCGCCGTGACGTCGATGGTCACCTTCGGACGACCGACGGACCGTCCGTCGTAGATCCTGACGCGCTCGATGTCGGCGTACGCGATCCGGTGGATTCGCTCGGCCATCTCAACGAGCCCCCCAACGCCGGCCTCGCGGTACCGCTTTGCGGCCGCCGCCCCGACTTCGTGGCGCCCGCGGAGGATGCCGGAAAGTGGCGTCAGGTAGCGATACTCCGGTACGACGAGCGTGTCGTCGGTGAACAGCAGGTCCGCCACCCGTAGGGGGAAGGCTCCAGCCATGACGCGATGGACGTGGACATGGACCGCAGGCGGCCGGTCGCTCACGCCGACTCACCGCCTGCGATCCCTCGCCGGAAAAAGAGGAGGCCACCGCCGACGAACAGCACGCCGGCAAGCGTTCCGGTGAGGGCAAGCCAGACGCCGGCGGCGACGCCGGCTACACCGAAAAGTAGCGACAGTGGTCGGCGGATGTCGCCCCTGGCGTGCAGCCACAGTTCGGCGGCGTAGGTCAGGACCATCCCCGCGAGCACGGCCGCGACGACGAGCGCCCGCATCGAGCGGGGGAGCGGTGCCGAACGCACGAGCAGGACGGCCGCGACGCCGCCGGCGTAGATCCACCGGCGGCGGTCGACGATCCGTCGGATCGCGGGCGTCGCCATCAGGGGAGATACCACGCCGATTCGTCGGCCTGGTCGACGGTGTCGCGTTTCGTTCGCTTCCCGCGGACGGACGTTGCGATGACCGCCAGCTCTACGGCGACGAATGCAGCGAACAGCGCATACCCCCCGACGCCGCTGCCGATCACGGCGGGGTCAGTGTCGAACGCCGCCAGGCCGAGGGTATTAGCGAACACGTTGCCGATGAGCAGGACGCTGAAGTAGCCGAAAAAGCCGCTCGCCCACCACTGCGTGACCACTCGAAACCAGCCGGGCTGGGTGTGTTCGGGAAGTCGCCGAGTGTTGACGACGAGCAGGAGGACGGTATATGGCCACATCATTACTCCGGACATCGCTGCGGAGATCACCAGCAGACTGAACGGCTGCTCGATGGCGATCGGGAGCGAGAGGATGACGATTCCCCAGAGGATGAACACCGTCAGCAGCCCCCAGAAGATCCGCGGGAGGCTCCAGCCAGCACCCCGGCCGTACAGCTCGTAGATGACGTCGGCGCTGTTGCGGACGAACGACTCAATGATCGCGTACTCAGTGGTCAAAAGCGCCAGAAACAGCGTCGCGAAGAGGAGTGCGCTGCCGAACGCGCCGACCTGCGGGGCGACCACCTCGGTCCACATGGCGACGCCGTCGTCGGTCGTTCCCTGTGCGTACTCCGCCGCCGTGGCCATCAACATCGTCGCCGCGACGAGCAGGCCGACCACGAACGTCAGGAAGTGTTCGAGCTGTGCGAGCCGCCACCACCCCCGCCACCGGCGCAGGTTTGTCACCGTTGGCGGGAACGTGAAGCCGTCCCGCTGGACCGGTTCGGGATCGTCCCCGACGATAGGGTTCTTGATGCGGCCCTGGTAGCGGCTCATGCCGTAGCCCTTCTCGCGGACCCAGAGGCTCTGTGAGAGGTTCAGGTAGCCGCCGGCCCCAGCGTAGGCGAGTCCACCGAGGAAGACGGCAATGTCGCTTCCGGGCGGGATCGCGCCGACGCTGGCGACGCCCCCAGGGACCTTCGCCAGCTCGTTGACCGACCCGAGCGCCACGAACAGGACGATGGCGAACACGACCGAGAGCGAGACGAGCACGATCTGGAGCCGTTCGACGACGTTGTACATCAGCGGCGTGAGCTGGTAGGTCAGCCAGATGAGCACCATCAGGACGATCCCGAGCAGCCGCCAGGCGTCGAGTTGCACCGCCCCCAAGTCGAGCACCAGCGATTCGATCCCGAGGCCGATCGCCCCGATGTTGGCGGCACTCGCGGCCCAGCCCGGCCAGCCGAGGCTGATGAATCCCAACACGAGGAAGGAGAGCGGCCAGAGGCGATGGAGTCGTTCGAATCCCCGGAAGATCGACTCGCTCGTAGCAAGCGTCCAGCGCTGGATCTCCGTGTTCACGAAAAACTGCGTGAGGACGCCGATGAAGAACGCCCAGTAGAGCACCCAGCCGTGCTGGGCGATCAACACTGGCCAGAACAAGGTCTCGCCGCTCCCGAGCGACGCGCCGAGCATGATCGCGCTCGGGCCGAGGACGTGCGATAGCTTCGGGACGCGGGGGAGGTCGAGTACTCGGTAGCCGCCCTCGTCGCGCCCGCGGTCCGGATACGCCTCGGTCTCCGGCGCGACGTCGAGATTATCGTAGGCCGTTGGGACATAGGAGCTCGCGCGGTAGACGCGTCCCTCGTCTTCTGAGGCGTAGACATCGCCGTCGCTCACCATCCGTCGGTCGTCGCTCATAGGTGTTGTTCACAGCCGAGACGCCGGCTCGTGATTCTCACGTGGCCTGTATCACAGAACACCGGCAATAAAGCGTTCGTTCATATGTAGTACATTGTCGATGCAATTCCATCCTGCGATTCTATCGGCTCTCCAGTGAATTGAGATCCGTCCTGAGAACTACTCTGTGTTCTGATTGCTGCACACACTCTAGTCGGGGAAGCTCTATCAATAATCTCTCATAAATGAGCGGGAAGCGTTTATCCCCCGAGGAAGTGCCAGATGTGGCCGCGTTCCTCCGGCGGATCGACGCCCGGAAGCT
Organism: Halococcus salifodinae DSM 8989; assembly: GCF_000336935.1. Lineage (NCBI taxonomy): Archaea > Methanobacteriati > Methanobacteriota > Halobacteria > Halobacteriales > Halococcaceae > Halococcus > Halococcus salifodinae. The sequence continues at coordinate 12,568 of NZ_AOME01000047.1, forward strand.
GGGCCAGCGCCGGTTGGATAGCGTTCCACCAGCCCTCGGCGGTCTCGTACTCGGCAGGGTACTCCGAGAACACCTCTTGGAGGAAATCCGATTTCTTAGCCTCCGGGTGCTCCTGCAGATACTCGTAGGCGGCACGGAGGGCGGCCTGACGCGATTCCAGCGTCTTGCCGGTGCCGGGGAGGTCGACATCCTCAACCGGCGGTTCGGCGGACGGCTCGGCCAGCACCCCGTCGGGGGGTTCCGCGATGGGAACCCACCACACCCGGCTGCGGGAACCGACCTTCCGCGTGTCGAGGGTCCCCCGGTCGACGAGCTCGTTGAGCTTGTTGTGGGCCGTGCGGCGGGAGCATCCGACAGTCTGAATGACGTCGCTTGCCGTCACCGGCCGTGCGTGGTCGTCGCGGCCCTCGAAGACCGAAAGCACGGCGTCGAGCGGGATGCGATCAGCGTGGCGGGCGTCTCCCTTCACTTCGCGCCCTCGGACCATATACCCTCAATGTGGACGAACCGTCAAAGGGTTGTTGACCGAGCTACCGGCGTCGCGTTTCCGTGAACTCCGGAACCACCTCAATACGTGTGGATCGGCGTCTCATACGAGTGTACCAGCTCTTGCACACGTGTGCACGGCCAGTGCATACGTGTGTATGCCGTCAATCCGCCCGCATGGACGCTGTTCGAACCGATGGCGCGATCGTTCCCGTCCCGTCGTCCCGCCGCCGAGAACCGCGGACGCGCGAGAGAGAACACCGAAGCAGGCGGTCCGAATCGGATCCGATAGCCGGCCGAATCGAGGCGATACGAATGAGAACACACCGAAAACCGAGGCGTACCGACGGGTCCGGCTCCCGCAGGGAACAATATCTGTGGGACCGATGACTGACTTCTACCAAAAGTATAAGTGACGCCGTTTCTGTTCTATTTTCATGCCAGACTCGATCGGGATGGCAGCCAGACCGGCATCGACAGGTGGACGTACAGTAGATCCGGGAGTCTCACGGCGACGCTCCTGTGTAGACTGCAGGAATATCATGTTAACACCGAGCAATCGATGTAGAATGATGGCCAGTATGGCGAGAAATCGGGTGGTTCAGGAGTTGATCAGTCACTCATTCGATTGGTTCCACTACGCTACAGAAAAACGACGAGGGGAGAAGACTCGCCATGGCTGATTTGGCACTCGTCTCGTTAGCGCTGCTGCCGCTGGTGGCGATCACTGTGCTCATGGTGATTCTCTACCAGCCGGCGACGCGCACCATGCCGATCGCGTGGGTGATCGCCATCGCCGTCGGGTATGTCGGCTGGAATATGTCGCCGGAACTGATCGCGGCCGCATCAATCGCCGGCGTCTTCACAGCCACCGAGATTCTGTGGATCGTCTTCGGCGCGATACTGCTGTTGTATACACTGAAGCAGTCCGGCGCGTTCGACGTCATCAACGCCGGTTTCTCCTCGATCAGCGACGACCGGCGTGTTCAGGTTGTATTGCTCGTTTTCCTCATGGGCTCGTTCATCGAGGGTGCGGCTGGCTTCGGCACGCCTGCGGCCATCGTCGGCCCACTGCTGGTAGGCCTCGGCTTCCCGCCGTTGGCGGCGGTGGTCGTCGCGCTCACGGGCAACCTGATGGCGATTACCTTCGGCGCGGTCGGGACGCCGCTCATCATTGGTCTCGAAGAGGTCTTCAGCCAGAACACCGCGATCCAGTCTACGATACAGGATCAGGGATTAACCGTTACCGAGTACGTCGCAGATGTCGCCATCTGGGCGGCGTCCATCCATGCGGTCGTCGGCATCGTGCTCCCCTTTATTAGCGTGGCAATGATGACGCGCTTTTTTGGCGAGGAGCGCTCGATCAGGCCGGCGCTGGAGGTACTGCCGCTGACGCTGTTCGCGTGGGCCTCCTTTGCCGTCCCGTACTGGGCGACCGCATACTTCTTAGGACCGACCTTCCCTGCGTTGTTGGGCGCGATGGTCGGATTGTTCGTTACAGCAACGACGCTTCGGGCCGGTTACCTGCTTCCGGACGACGAGTGGGACTTCAGTCCCCGGGAGAGCTGGCCGGACCACTGGGTCGGCGATATCGAGCCCGGTGAGAGCACCAGGGGCGGGCAGACGGTTGCAGCCGATGGCGGAACCGTCGAAACCAGCCCGAATCGGAGGATGTCGCTCGGGATGGCGTGGCTCCCGTACGTCCTGACCGCCGCGTTGCTCGTCGCAACACGGGTCTGGGACCCACTGCAAACATTCCTGACATCAAATATGATAATAGCGTGGAACGACATTTTCGGGACGGGGCTTGACGGATCGTTCCGGACGCTGTACCTTCCCGGTGCGATTTTCGTCTTTGTGAGTATCCTGACCTACGGGCTCCACGGAATGGACACCGAAGAGATCACTGCCTCCTGGAAGGAAACGGTCCAGAAGATCCTGCCGGCGGTGATCGCGCTGTGGTTTGCGGTTGCGACGGTCCAGGTCATGATCAACTCCGGGCAGGCCGGGGAACTCGACAGTATGCTCGTGATCCTTTCGGACCTGACGGCAAACGCCGCAGGTGCGATTTATCCATTCTTCGCCGCGCTCGTGGGCGCATTCGGTGCGTTCATCGCGGGGTCGAACACGGTCAGTGACATCCTCTTCGGGACGTTCCAGTTCACCGCCGCGCAAAACATCGGCGTGCCGACTCAGATCGTCGTCGGTGCACAGGCGGTCGGCGGTGCGATCGGGAACCTCATTGCGATCCACAACGTCGTCGCAGCGCTGGCAGTCGTCGGCCTCGTCGGCGAGGAGGGACGGGTCATCCGCTTGGAGTTGATCCCGTTAGCCTACTACGCGACGGCTACAGGATTGCTGACGCTGTTGTTCGGTTACATCGTCGCCCCGGGGGCGTTTTGAGGACCCGGTCGGTCACACTCTCCGAACCCACATCGACGCCATGTTACACGACTCAGCTTTGCACGTTTATAAGAAGTCTTCTGAACGTGGATTAGACAACGTGAGAGTGCCTATTTCGCTCCGTGATTCCTCGTAGATCGGTGATCAACCAGCCGGTGATCATCAAATTTGGCCCGATCTGGCCCGTACTCGCCTCCACAGCAGGCCTGTCAAGTCACAGACTATCGGTCAGATACTGCTCTGTGGAGGGTGAGACGGAAGAATTCGGAGTTGCTTATAAATGTGCAAAGTCGAGCTAATGGAACAACCCCGACACCACCCTGTCAGTAGACACTCCCTTCGTTGCAGGGTGAAATCACTCAAGTCCCGGAGTACCACATATGCAAATCGCCACCACGAACTAGGCTGCAATCCCAAGCAGTCCAATTTCCGGCTCTGTTGAATCGCCGTAAGGCGGTGGAATTCACTGTGTGACGGAGCGTTTGATGTTGTAGACGACACACATCAGGGTGATCTCTC
>NZ_AOME01000048.1 GCF_000336935.1 Halococcus salifodinae DSM 8989
CAGTCCGCATCCGGGTAGTGGACATCAGCGAGTTCAACCATCCGATCGATCCACTCGGTGGTACGTCTCCGCTCGGTAATCTCGACGTTGACCCAGCCAGTCAACGGTTCCGTGGCGAGGTGAATCCGCTGTTTGCCGTTTCGTTCGTAGCGGTGATCGACGCGTTCGACCGCTCCCGGCGAAACCGGGAGCGGGTCGTGTTCGTGGTCGCGGAGTGCTTTGCTGGATTCGTCGAAGCAGATGACCGGACGCTTCTCGTCGTAGGGTTCGTGATAAAGGTCGAGGACGTCCTCCATAT
>NZ_AOME01000049.1 GCF_000336935.1 Halococcus salifodinae DSM 8989
TCCAGCGGTCAACTCACGGAAAGATACGATGTAGCGTGTCGGTCACAACGAACGGAGGTGAACTCTGAACGGTTTTCCGACGCGACCAACTAGTTTCAGTGCAGTAATACTGAGTAGATAAGCCACTCCTATGAGTGACACAGAGAGTAATCCGACATACGTCATTCCTTTTTCATTCAGCCATGTTCTCAAGTTCATACTCCGACTTCGATGGCTACGGATATAGTTGTTCGGGGTCTGAAATTCCACATGGGTTGACCGACGCACTCCGACGACCGCTGCCGCTACTACTACCACGTGGCCATCCCCTCTAAGATGGCAGGATAAGGATCATGGGGAACAACGAGAGACAAGAGATACTGACAGAAACATGGTGCGAGATAGCCTCTATATCTTGCACGGTGCTTCTAACAGTTGGCGGGGAGGTTGTCTGATGGGAGTATGAGGACTTCTGCTAAACACTATAGACGACTTCTGGGCTACTGAGATTTTGCAGCAGGGGATGGAATTTAACATCCACCCCTTTCATGAGCAAATGGATGAGTTCAGACAGTGAACATCAGAATCCAGAGGAACAGTCCGCCTCGGGAACGGTGACCGACGAACCGTCTTCATCCGAGGATGAGGGTGGCCATCAGATGTCGAACCAATTGACCACCTCCACGCCAGGAGAGAGCCAACCCAGTACTAGCGGTGTCGGAGAAACAGCTGGTCGAGCCTTCGATTCTGCTCGCGACCGACTCTCTGGTCAGGCCGCAAAGCAGCAGACGAAATACGTCGTTGGTCTGTTCGCGCTGGTTGGTGCTGGCTTCGGCATCACCGGCTACCTGATCATCGACCTTCTCGCAAGCGCCAACACTCCCGGTGGACAGTTCCTTTCTGCCATTTTCTCGCTGGCTCTCCTCGCGATCGTCCTGCTGATCGGTCCGGTGATTGCGGTCTACAGCAGCGTTCGCGCAGCCGACGGCCTCTACGACGAACCCCGAACAGCCTATCTTACCAGCTTCGTGAGCAACTTCGCCGGCTATCTGGTGATGGTACTGATAGCAGTCTTGTTCATCGGGGCTGCAATGAGTAGTGGTGGCGGAGGAACGGGGACCACCACCCAACAAACCACCCAGATCGCCAGCAACACTGTCAATCTCGACAATCTCCTCCTCCCGATGATCGCTCTCTCGATACCAGTGGGATTGGTCGGGCTCGGATCGACCTACCTGCATCGAAATCAGAGACCGGCTGCCGATTCAGGCGGGTCTGTCCACACCTGATCAACAGCCGTCAATACTATATATGACATGAACCAACACAGAAATACTGGAATCACCATGGCCACTGCTCCAAACAAGGGCCGCTGGAACAGAGAGTCGACCGGACAAAGTAGGCAGGACAGCCATATGAGCGAAAGACACGATCCTGTCGCTTTCTGGTATGCCGAGGCACTCAGCCAGCGATAGATGACTGAAGGGCTGTGTTGAATCGCCATAGGGCGGTGGATTTCACTGCTTGACGGAGCGTTTGATGTTGTAGACGACACACATCAGGGTGATTTC
>NZ_AOME01000050.1 GCF_000336935.1 Halococcus salifodinae DSM 8989
TTTGCGTCATGGCTAACTCAAGTCTCCCGCTTCAGCGCCTTTGATTTAGCGACCCATCCTGCCGCCGTCTAGTGATTCAACACAGCCGACTGAAGATATCCCACAAGACCTCAAACCGACACCCGGGCCAGATCTGGAGGCGTTTCGGCAGATTTTGATGGGGGTTCTCTTGGCCGCGACGACTCCCCTGTTTTGGGAAATGGGTGTCGCGATGGACCCACATGTCGTCGAGTTGTGGCAGCAGTGGCTTCCCGTTGCTCCCTTCGGACAGTTCTTCCCATCAGTTCTGCCCCAATTCATGGCATCGACTCTGTATCCACCCCTGGTGAGTGGAGGAGGGGGCAGTGTAGGTGTGCTGATCGCCTTTGTTGCACCGGTAGGATTCGGAATTGGCGTTCTTTTTGTTGTTTTTGGAGCTGTCTGGACCGCGGCTGAATTCCTCCGCTCAGCGTCGAGGTCGTAGGTGGTTCCATATCGATAGCGGGGTGTGTCGCAGACGCCATGCGCTTTCTGAAATGTCGTGGTGGTTAGCGATTACCGAAACCAAGAAAAGATAAAAGGAGCGTACCCGTAGTCAATATATCATGCATCGCTCCGGTCATCTGGGGATTACGCTCATTTTTGCAGCTCCGGTCATCTTGGCCTTGGGGCTTCCTCTCGGAGTTACTGTCGCCGGAACGATGATCATCTTCACTGGCATTCCTGACAAAGATCAGAAACTCGATTTCCTCCCGGGGATCAACCACCGCGGCATCACGCACACGCTCTTGTTTGGGATACTCTGCGGAGCAGTCATGATGTATGGCACTTCGTATGCTACAGATCTATTCTGGACTGATCTCACAGGAATTCTCTCTGCTGATCTTGTGCCTCCGCGAGAGCAATTCACGGTCCTAATCGGTATCGGGGCTACCCTTGGAATCCTCTCACATATCCTTGGAGATGTGATCACCGTTGGAAGTAAACGATACGGAGTGGTAGTTACCCCATACTGGCCGATCAGCAGTCGTATCGTTCGGTTCGGTTGGTGCTACGCAAACAACAAAAAGTGGAATTTCGGATTTCTGACCCTCGGCATCCTGCTGAGCGGAGGGGCGCTGCTGCTTCGGCTACAGCCACAGGCGACTCGAATTTCGCCCGGTATAGCGTTCTGACTGACGATCGCTTTGACATTTTCTCCCTGCAAGACTGGAATCGGAGGATACCGCTAGCCTTCCGCTCCCAGATTCAAGCCTCATTTGGGAAATGAGTCGTCATCATCGAAGTTTATCTCCGGCAGAGGAGTGGCTCGTTCCGGATATCGTCAGCTTCTCTCCCCATCGCTTCGGCTTGTCGGCAGTCCAGAGCGGGCCTCCCGTCTTCCGCCACCGCTGTCGGCCTTCGCTGACCGGCCATGGGGGAGCTTTTCTCTCCCCCTCACGGTCATCATACCGTAGCTCTCCCAGGAGTTCCCGGATGTTGTTTCACTATTGGCGAACATCAGACCATTCACCGGAAACATTACAGCACACCTAATCCTACCCACAACATGTCTACGGGTGTCGAAAATCCCGGAATTGACGCCGCACAAACGTTCGTCGAGTATTTCGTTATCGAAGACGAGGACGGCAGCATCCTCAGAGACGACCTCTACTACGCATATGTCGTTTGGGCAGCTCAGCGTGGCCACGAGACCGTCTCAGAGCAACAATTCTTCGAACTACTCGCCGAACAGGTTTCGTTCAAAACGACTGCCATAACTGCGAATATGGAGTGGGTCCAGCGCTTCGATGGACTTGCGATCTCGCTCGTCGACGCCTTTTGACGCGACAGATTCAGCAGCGGTTCCTGCTGAGGGCTGGGACGCGGGTGGATACAGATACTGTCGATTCGGTTGCCTCAAACTTCACGAATACACTCCGAAGACGGGGTGTTGGGATGCCTCTCGCCTGTTTTCTCTTCCTCTGAGTAGTGAGAGGGCACCACACCAGGAGACAGTTCGCGTCCTCTGGCCGCCCTTGTTCGTGATTTTCATGACACCAGATGAATCCGAGCGAAGTGATCAGCCTGCCCAGAGTGACCAATCCAACGGGTGCGAGCAGCCTACTGCCTCCGAGCGTGATCGGGTTCGTGACCGTGATCGTGAATACAGGGCAGAATCCGAAACGGGTCGCGAACCCGACTACGATACGTGCCCGGAGTGTGGTGGCCGACTCGAACACGACCCCGAACACGGTGAGCGTGCCTGTACTGAATGTGGACTCGTCGTCGACGAAGATGAAATCGATCTTGGTGCCGAGTGGACCGCCCACTCAGCCGAGGAACAACAGGAACGATCCCGTGTCGGATCGCCTGTTACGCCGACCATGCACGACAAGGGTCTCTCGACGGAAATCGACTGGCGTGACCAGGACGCGCGTGGGAACCCGCTCTCGACTCGGCAGCGCCGGAAGATGCAGCGCCTCCGAACGTGGCACAGTCGCTCACAGACCGACGGCACCCAAGAGCGCAACCTCCGGCACGGTCTCGGCGAGATCGACCGCATGGCGAGTGCGCTTGGGCTCCCGGCATCGATCCGCGAGACAGCAAGCGTGATCTACCGGCGGGTTATCGACGAGAATTTGCTTATTGGCCGGTCGGTCGAAAGCGTCTCCGCGGCAGCACTCTACGCTGCAACGCGACAATCCACCTCAGCGCGGTCACTCGACGGCATCGTCACGGTCGCCCGAATGGATAAGCAGTCGATCGGACGCACTTATCGATACATCAGTCGCGAGCTCGGCCTCGAAATCGAGCCGCCCGATCCAACGGACCATCTCCCTCGTCTGTGTTCAGTGCTCGATTTGTCTACCGAAATCGAACAACAGAGTCGTGAGCTGCTTGAGATAGCCATTGCAGCAGAAGCGATCAGCGGGAAGAACCCAGTCGGACTGGCCGCCGCTGCGGTCTACGCTGGGTCGCTCCTCTGTAAGGAGAAAGTCACGCAATCGTCCATCAGCGAGGTCGCCAGTGTCTCCAAAGTTACCATCCGCAATCGGTATCAAGAACTCCTCGATCTCCACGAACAAACCCAGCTGCGCGAGCGCTAATCACTCCCCGTATCACGATATTCCGGACCGTGCTTGTCCCCTTCTGCCAGTGCGTTTTTGTAGTGGTTGAGTCGTAAGACGAATTACAGCAATCCAGATCCGCACGAACACAGTCCCATTATGGTCGAAATCACCCAAACAGAACGCGAATCCGTCGAGTCCGAGACGACCGAGACCGAGCAGGCGACCGAAACATGTCCAGAGTGTGATGGTCGGCTCACCCACGACTCCGAACATGGCGAACGCGCCTGTAGCGAGTGTGGACTCGTCGTCGACGAAGACGAAATCGATCACGGCCCAGAATGGCGAGCTCATACGCAGAAAGAGCGCAACGAGAAGTCCCGTGTCGGTGCGCCCACAACCAATCTGATGCACGACAAGGGCCTCTCGACCAAGATCAGCTGGCAGGACAAAGACGCCTACGGCAACACGCTGAGTTCGCAAAAACGCCAGCAGATGCAGCGCCTCCGAACGTGGGACGAACGCTTTCGGACACGCAATCCCAAAGAACGCAGCCTCAAGCAAGCGCTCAGTGAAATCGAGCGGATGTCGAGTGCACTGGGACTGCCAAAATCCGTGCGTGAGACCGCAGGGGTGATCTACCGCCGTGCGCTCGAAGAGAACTTGCTTCCTGGCCGTTCTGTCGAAGGGGTCTCGACTGCCGCTCTGCATATTGCATCCCGGCAGGCCAATATCCCCCGATCACTCGACACCCTCACCGAAGTGTCACGGATTGGAAAACTCCCGATCACACGAACATACCAATATGTTGCTCGCGAGCTCGAGATCAACCTGCCGCCAGCAGACCCACTGGAGTATCTTCCGCGATTCGTGTCTGCTCTCGATCGATCCGACGAGGTCGAACGCCGAAGTCGCGAGCTGCTCGAAACAGTCAGCGAGGATGAGCCGAGCTATCTGAGCGGGAAAAATCCAGTCGGGCTGGCCGCCGCTGCGGTCTACGCTGGGTCGCTCCTCTGTAATGAGAAGGTCACACAGAAGGCCGTCGGCGAGGTCGCTGATATCTCTGAGGTCACGATCCGGAATCGATACAAGGAACTCCTCGAATTCCAGGATGACGTGCCAACACCATAGTTCGCCTGCCGAACAGCCCGGGCAGAGCTCAGCTGCTCACTGACAGGTAACTTGGTAGTAGTCAGTGAACTTTACATAATCTCCGTTCGAGAGCACGCTCTCAGGACATACAGACTCCTTAGCTGAGGTATCTTCGATCAGTTTCGGGAACTGTGCTTTGAATCCCTCATTCAGCTCGTCGTAATGGAAAATAGCCGCGTCGTCTGGGACGCTTTCCGTCTTTTCGACGTGGACTGTGCTCTTCATGGCTCCACCCACAGTGTTATTTTATATCATGGTAAATTTTAGCATTGGCGTAGTCTTTGCCACCCCACTCTCTCAAACTATTCGAAACTCCGCGTATACGATAGTTAGAAATATGACTGGTTCAGAGCAACGTTCAAATGGGATGGCGAAATACCTGTAAATGGAGTTTGACCCATGAGCGAAAATAACGAAAACTCCGAGCGCGAACATCCCGACCCAGGAGAGCTGAGAGACGAGATCACGGCCGAAGACTTCCCCTCCACCCCCGAAGAGATAGGTCTCGAACTGGATGGCATTCCTCCAGAGTTCAAGGAAGAGGAGGAACAGCCAGTCCGTGACGAGCCAGATGCAATCCTCGAAGAGAACCACGATCGCTGTCAGCCGGACCTGACCGACGTCATGAGTGGAGAATCGAGTCGGCTCCAGGATGGCAGTGGTCTGGACTGGCACGAACCACGCTCGCTCTACTGAGCAATTTTCCCTCCAACAGCCGATTTCAGCGCCCGGTCACGCACCCCCGTTCCCGTCTTTGAGTTGCGGATCCGAACGACACCCAGAGTGAGATGGATACACGAAATCGATATCGATGAGTGACGCAGAAGCTGGCACAGAAACCACGGACAGTCCTGCCAACAAAGAAGAGGCTCATGCTGGGCTCAGCAAGGGTTCGCCAAATCAAACAGGGTACTCGTCCAACGGCCCCGCGACAGACTGGCGGACGTACTTTCCCTACGAACAGCCCCGCAGTGCCCAGGTCGATGGCATCGAGAACGTCATCGAAACCGCCTCAGATCGAGGATACACCCTCCTCGAAGGGGCCTGTGGGACCGGCAAAACACTCGTCGCCCTGTGTGGTGGAATCCAGCTCGTTCGTGATCCGGACTCCCCCTACGAACGGTTGTTCTGTGTTACTCCAGTCAAGCAGCAGCTCCAAGCATTCGAGGACGACCTCCGGGCAATCAACCGTGCGCTCGACGATCGCGAGAACGATAGCGGCAACGGTAGCGACAACGACAGCGATATCGAGCCGGTGAGCGGGCTCACGCTGGTCGGCAAGGCTGATATCTGCTCGTACACCAACACGGACCGTATCGACGATCGAGTAATCTACGGTAAGTGCGAGGACCTCCGCGAACCCGTCCGCCGGGCTGCTCGATATGCTGACGACGGCCAGCGTGCGGTTCGCGAACTCGCCAACGACGCACGTCTCGATTCGCACAACACGAATACCAATACTACTACTCAGCAGCCCGTCGCAACCAACGACTGGACATCGCCCTACGCTCGACAGTTTCCCGAAACCGACCAAAGCGATACTTCGTACTGTCCATTCTACGCGAAATATCGCGCCGAGACGTTCGACGAGGATGACGGTGGCTACACACCAGAAGGGATGCTCACGCCCGACGACCTCGTTGCACAGGCCAGCAACGCAGGTCTCTGTCCCCATGCCGTGATGAGCGACAGCCTCCAGAACGCCGAGGTCCTCATCGGCAACTACTACCATCTCTTCGATCCGACGACGCTCGCCGCCATGACCGGCGAGCTGATCGACGACCAGACGCTGGTCGTCTGCGACGAGGCGCATATGCTCATTCCACGGGTGCGCGACCTGCTTTCAGATACTCTTACCCGTTCGACACTCTCCAATGCTATCTCCGAGATCGAAAATCGCGTCCTCGAACAGGATCAGCCGGGTGTCGACCGCATCCTCCGGCAAACACTCGCTGAGGAAGGCGTCCGTGAGGATGACCTCCGATCGTTCATCGAATTTCTCCACGAGGCGAAGTTCTTCCTCGAAGAGCAGGCCGTTGACGCGCTCGATGGCGAAGACTCCAACTGGGAACGGACAGACATGGCGGAGCTGCCCGACGAGATTCAGCATCCGTTGCGGAGTCCCACGACACCGCAACCAGACCGCTTCTCGAAGTGGGTCGCCGACAACGGCTACACGAACATCCTACGGGATGCAAGCCACATCGGCACCGCAGTCACGACAGCGCTCCGCGAAGCCTCGAATCGACATTCAGGGTTCGAGTGTGCGAAAACGTTCTCCGACACCGTCGGACAGGTATTCGGGCGGTGGGTCGAATGCGGTCACGAGCAGTATTTCCGATCGATCGAGCTTCAGCAACGCGCCAACCGCGATCCATCGGCGGATCTCGCGTGGAACAAAGAGTACACCGCACAGTTTCAGATGCACAATTGCCTGCCAGCCACCGAAATTGCCGGCCGGCTGGGCGAATTCGGCGGCGGCCTCCTGATGTCAGCAACGCTGGAGCCGCTTGATGTTTACCAGCGTTCGGTGGGACTCGGCCAACTCGAAGCGGAAGGACGGCCGATCCAGGAGCTGACCTACGGGCTGCCGTTCCCGAACGAAAATCGTGCTTCGTTTGCCGTCGATCTCGAAAAATTCACCTACAAGAACCGTGGCGGGACAGACGGTCGGTGGCGCGATCCCAGCCAGGACGCACTCCGCGAGCACTACGCTGAGGTCATCCAGAGCGTAGCGAAGACGACGCCGGGAAATGTCCTCGTGGCGATGCCGTCATATGCAGAGGGTGAGTGGATTGCGAGCGTCCTCCGACAGACGGGGGGTATCCGGAAAGAAATTCTCGTCGACGAGAGTTCGGCCAATGAGGTGACTGACGAGCTGAAAGACGAGTTCTTCGCTGGCGGCGACAAACTGCTGGTCACTTCACTTCGGGGGACGCTCACCGAGGGTGTCGACTACGACGGTGATCGACTCGCGGCGTGTGTCGTCTGTGGTGTGCCGATCACGAACATCAACGGGCCAGTACCGAAGGCAATCAAGACCGCCTACGAACGCGAATTCGGCCAGAACAACGGGTTTGACTACGCCTTCACCGTCCCAGCGGTCCGGAAAGCACGGCAGGCGCTCGGTCGAGTGATTCGCGGTCACGACGAGGTTGGTGTACGTGTGGCTGCCGACCGCCGGTACGCATCGCGCCATCAGTGGGACGACGTTCGCGAGTATCTGCCCCAGTACGAACGGGAGGATTACACGCCGGTGGAGCGCACCGATCTCGGTGGGCAGTTGGAAGCGTTCTGGAATGAGAGTTAGCCGAAATATTCGTACTTTCCACCGTTACAGAATGGCTACCTGTTGAAATCGGTGTGCAAGACTTAGAGGCTATGTTCATCACGGTACTCAACCCGAACCGTTCAGCTTATTGGATATCCATTATGTTGCCAGTTCGTTCATTCCGAGATTGCCAAAGTTAGTGGATTGGCTCCTCTCTATCCAATGAGGATGGCTTCACATCTGAAGCATCGAACTCGTCGTACCGCTCTGCGAGGTCTTTGATACTCCGAAAGAGATGCGATGGGGCGTTTGGTGCGACAACGATCTCGTTAATTAGCTCCCCCCGATCTATATCAACATAGTCGCCTGGAGGGTATTTATATTCAAAATCTCCCGCTCTTGCCGAATCTAGTGAAACACGTTGAGGGCGAAGCAGTCAACGAGGCCGTGTAGCGGTGCTCCGACGAGGTTCAACGTCCGTACNCGCTCTTGCCGAATCTAGTGAAACACGTTGAGGGCGAAGCAGTCAACGAGGCCGTGTAGCGGTGCTCCGACGAGGTTCAACGTCCGTACGAACCCGTAGGTTCGGACGGACTGTTCCAATCCTGGTTTGGAGAGACCACGGAACTTCTCCAGCCACGGCTGGATCAACGACCAGAGGCATTCGACTTGATTTGTGTGGACGCCTTCGTCTGAGACGTACTTATCGTCGTGAACAACGGTTCGATGCTCGTGGTTCATCTGCTGATACGCGGGAAGTTCGTCGGTCCAGATCTCTCCCAGCGGCTGGGAGAGATCGCCTGCTTCCTCGATCACTGGCCCGAGATTCTCGTCGTATTTTGATCCTTCTTCGGCTGAGATCACCCGAAGCACGTCGCGGCTCGCCGCGACGAGCGTGAGTTTGTCGCCCGGTGCTCCCTCCCAGCGTGATCGGCCCGGTTCCCCAGAACCGCCGCGGGAGAGACCATCCCGCGGCGGCGATTGACCTTTGTAGCCCGAACACTTCGAGCCGGTTTCATCGATCTGTGTTGGTCCCTCAACGGTGTGCTGGATGCGCTCCCAGACGAGGGGAAAGCCGCGTTCGAACGCGGCTTCCCCATCACGGAGTTGCGCATGGATTGTGTCGTAGCAGGAATCGAATAGCTGGGCGATCTGGTTGATGCTGAGCAAGGTATCAGCGTAGAGAATGAAGATGAGAAGGAGTTCACCGGGTGTAAGACCGGTGTTTGCGAACGGCGTGTTTCGGGTGTATGTGAAGCTATAGCGGCAGTTACGACACCAGACTCGGGGACTGCTGTCCCGAGTCTGGAGAGCTGTTTCTCCACACTTGGGACAGGGAGCCTGCTCCCACGCACGCTTGCAGCGCCGCTCGACGATGGCGTCGAGCGGATCGGGGCGGAACACTATTGCTTGGCGCTCAACAACTTCCTGGAGCATCCCGCCGAAAGCTGTCTGTTGGTGCACATCCACTAGCATACGGCGGGATGCTGTAGTTCCTCCGCGACTGTTTCACCAGACTCGGCAAGAGCGNCCGAAAGCTGTCTGTTGGTGCACATCCACTAGCATACGGCGGGATGCTGTAGTTCCTCCGCGACTGTTTCACCAGACTCGGCAAGAGCGGTCTCAATAGCACCACCATCACGACGGCGATGGGGTAGGTTCAACTACGTGGACGTTCGTCGTCGTGGCATGCAGGTCACGCGCCGATACTGGGGGGTCGCCGCGACGAGCCTTCTGCTCGCCGCCCTCGCGGTTGCGTTCGCCCGCCCACTGTTGTTGGTGGGTGCGGCGAGCCTCGGTGCGTGGCTACTCGGCCGTCAGTACCTGTTCGTCCGGACGCTCTCGGAAACGGTGAACACGATGACGATCGAGCAGTTTCCCGCCCAGGATCGAGTCGTCGCGGGCACCGAGACGCCGGTCACACTCGCGGCGTCGTTCGCCCGCCCCGTCCCGCTGGTGATCGATATCGAGATCGGCCTGCCGGTCAGTGCGACCGGCACGGACGCCGAAGAGCGCACGCTCGATATCACGCCCGGTGACGAACGGGCCGACAGAACGGTGACGGCCCACTGGGCGGTCGCCGGCTCGTACGAGCTTCCACAGCCAACGCTCACGCTCGGGGATGCGGATGGACTGTTCGTCGAACAGCTGTCGCGTGGGCCGACACCATCGATCGTCATCGAGCCGCAGGGACCGCGGAACGTCCACGTCGGCGAGGGTGGCGAACAGCTCATGGCGGCGTACGGCCAGCGGCAGAGCGGTCGCCGGGACGTCGGGCTCGATCCGGGCGAGCTTCGCGAGTACGTCCCCGGTGACACGGCCGACCGCATCGACTGGAACGCGACGGCACGGCTGAACGAACCGCACGTCCGTGAGTACGAGATCGAGACCAATCGGACGACGGCACTGCTCGTCGATCACCGCGCGACGATGGCCGACGGGCCAACCGGTGAGACGAAACTCGACTACGCCAGACAGGTCGCCTTGACGTTCATCGACAACGTCGACGAGTTCGACGACCCGCTCGCCTACTACGCCGTCGGCGACAGCGGCATCACCGAGCGCCGCCCCCCGACGGCCGGTCGCTACGACGACGTCAAGCGGCGACTCCGTGCGCTCGAACCGACCGCCGGTGACACGGTCGCACCCGAACGCGACGATCCCGCCACAAAGCGCCATACCCAACTCTCCGGCCGGAGTAGCTTCGAGGCGACCCTCGCCCCGTATCTCGAATCGACCTCGACGTACGTCGAGCGCATCGAGGGCGATCCGTTGTTCGAGACCGCACGCACCAGCCTCGCAGGGGTGTCCGGGACGGTCTGGACGGTGATCTTCACCGACGATAGCAATCGTGCCGAGCTCCGCGAGACGGTCTCGCTCGCTCGGCGCGGCGACGGGCGCGTGCTCGTCTTCCTCACGCCGACGGCGCTGTTCGAACCGGGCGGGCTTGTCGATCTCGAGACCGCCTACGAGCGCTACCGACAGTTCGAATCGTTCCGGCGTGATCTCGCCCGTCTCAGACGCGTCTCCGCGTTCGAGATCGGCCCGCGCGACCGACTCGATGCAGTGCTTGCAAGCGGGAGCCAGCGCAGCCGCTCGGCGAACGCGCGGTGAGGATCGCCGAAGCGAGGTGGCGGATGGGCGAGCACGAACGCCGAACGGCCGCGGGAGATACCTGCGCGTTTTTAGTGGTGGGCACTCGTCGGGTGTGTATGGCGACCCGTCGACGCCAACGATTTATCTACGCTCAGACGGCCTGGATGCTCGCCACCGTCGTCGGGTTGGCGCTGCTCGGAGCGCTCTCGCTGGAGCTGTTTTTCGTCGTCTCGCTCATCGGCTTCCTGGTCGTCGTCGAACTCACCGCGCCGTTTTCGGTGACACCGGAGTGGCGTTCGCGGCTGCGATGGATCGTCCTCGTCGGATTGGTCGGCTTCGGCTACATCGTCGTCCGCCGGATTCTCGCGATCTTGCCGGATGGAGTGCTCTGATGGGGTTGCGAGAGCGCTTCGACGTCGGCTATCCACAGCTCGTGCTCGTGGCGCTGACGGTCGTCACGGTCGTCGGTATCGTGCTCGCGGCAAGCACGTCGAGTGCGGCGTTTGGCTCGTACAACGACGCGTGGGACGGGGCCTCCGAGCTTCGCGAGCAGGCAGAGACTGTCGGTGCCGACGGAGAGATCGTCCGGAGCACGGATCGATACGCGAACGCGTCGCCGACGGGAACGGTCGCGGTCGTCCTCTCGCCCGAAAGCGGCTACGGCCCACGCGAGACCGATCGACTCCGCTCGTTCGTTCGCGACGGAGGCACACTGCTCGTGGCCGAGGACTTCGGCCAGCACACGAACCCGCTTCTCGATGCAGTGGGCGCACAGGCGCGTGTGACCGGACAGCTGTTGCGCGACGAGCAGTACAACTACCAGTCGACGGCACTGCCGATCGCACGCAACATCTCGAACGCGACGGTGATGGGGGGGGTCGACGGACTCACACTCAACCACGGCTCGCCCGTTAGTCCGAACGGGGCAACGGTGCTGGCGAGCACCTCAGCGGTGGCCTACGTAGATACGAATCGAAACGCCGATCTCGACGACCAGGATCGAATCGGGAGCGCCCCGGTCGCGACAAGCGAATCCATCGGCGACGGGCACGTGATCGTCGTCGGTGATCCGAGCCTGTTCATCAACACGATGCTCGACCGCTCTGGCAATCGCGCGTTCGTTCGCTCCGTGTTCGGTGCGCACGAGCGGGTCCTGCTGGACTACTCACACGCGAGCGGACTGCCACCGCTGTCGGTCGCGCTGTTAGTCGTCAGGGACGCGCCCCTCCTCCAGATCGCCCTCGGGGGGCTCGCCATCGGTGCCATCGGCCTCTGGACACGTCGTCCCGGTATCGTCGGGCGACTTACTGAGCGCATGGGCTCAACCGAGGAACAGTCGTTGACTGCCCGACCCGAGGGACTGGCGGCGATCGTTCGCGAGCGCCATCCCGACTGGGACGACGAACGGACCGAGCGTGTCATACAAGGGATTATGACTCGTCGGGATGAGTAACGCAACGATGACCGCCCCGGACGAAATTCACGCCACGCTGAGCGCGGAGATCGATGCGGTGCTCATCGGCAAGGAGGAGCTGGTCGAGGGGCTCACGATCGCCGTGTTGACTCGGGGACACGTGCTGCTCGAAGGCGTGCCGGGCGTCGCGAAAACCACCCTCGCACGGCTGTTTGCCCGGGCGAGCGGGCTGGATCACACTCGAATCCAGATGACGCCCGACGTGCTGCCGGCGGACGTCACCGGGACGCACGTCTACCGCGAGTCGACCGGGGAGTTCGAACTCCAGCGCGGACCGGTGTTCGCGAACCTGGTCGTCGCCGACGAGATCAACCGAGCGACCCCGAAAACCCAGAGCGCGCTGCTGGAGGCGATGCAGGAACGGCAGGTCACGATCGGTGGTGAAACCCTCGCCCTGCCCGAGCCGTTCATGCTCATTGCGACCCAGAACCCGATCGAGATGGAGGGCACCTTCGAGCTCCCGGAAGCACAGCGCGACCGCTTCCAGCTCAAGCTCACGGCCGAGCTGCCCGATCGCGACGAGGGACGACAGCTCCTCGATCGGTTCGACGACGATCCCGACCTCGGGCCCGAGGCCATCGAACAGGTCGTCACCACCGAGGAGCTGCTCGCGGCGCGTGCCGTGGTCGCCGAGGTGTACGTCGACGACGCGGTGAAGGAGTACGTGCTCGATCTCGTGGCTGCGACGCGCGAGAACCCGAACGTCGAGTACGGCGCGTCACCGCGCGCCGCGCTCGCTTTCCTCGATACGGCGAAAGCCCGCGCAGCTATCCACGGCCGCGAGTACGTCATCCCGGACGACGTGAAGAGCCTGATCGAGCCGGTCCTCGTCCACCGGCTGGTGTTGAGTACCGACGCATCCCTGGGCGATGTCTCGGTCGCGGACGTGCTGGGTGAGATAGAGGACGGCGTCAAACCACCGGGCAGCGACCACACCCCGGCGGAACGCACGGCAGTACACGACGGTGGGAACTTAGTCGAAGACGAATGACGTGGGTGCCTCCCACGTACACGTCACGAGGTAGTCGGCGCGATCGCCGTCGGCCGTCGTAGTATCGACGGATACCGCTTGGTCCAGTCCGACCGCGAACCCGACGCCGAGAAACGACGCCACGGGATGGTCGATTCGGTCGACCGCGCCGTAGGCGCTGCCGTCGATGGCGATCGTGACCCGTCCACCCTCGTCGTGACGGTCGACCGTCGCGCTTCGGGCCAGCTCGAACTGTTCGACGAGGCCGTCGCCGAGCTGTGCCGCGAGCGTTCCGGCCTCCTCGGCGAGCGCTCCCGACAGCGATTGGCGGAACTCGGCGAACAGCGGGCCACCGCTCGGATGGAGGGCGACGCCCCGCTCGGCCTCGTCGTCGGGGAGAACGAACACCGAGTCGAGCGCCGATGGGCTCGGAAGCTCGTGGTCGGCCTGTTGTGGCACGAACAGTCGTACCGAGACACCATCCGCCGTGTCGGGACCGGGAAGGTAGAGTCGATCGTCTTGGAGCCCGAGTTCCGCTACGAGTGCCGTCTCGGTCCTTGCGAGCGATCCGTAGATACCCTCGCCGACCGACGCCGCGATGAACTGCTCCGGGGTGAGATAGCGGGTCAACGCGGCCGCGAAGAGTCCGGTGCCGCCGAGCGCGAACAGCACCGTTCGGGCGTCGGGAAGGAACACGCCGCCGAGCGCCGCAATCGTCCCGACCGCCGCCAGCGCGAGTGCCGTTCGGCGATACTGAGTTCGGCGTGCCCGTGCGTACTCCTCGCGGAGGCGCTGGTTTTCCTCCTGAAGTACCTCGATCCGCGCGGTGAGTTCTGCGTCCTCGCTGGTCTCCGTCTCGTCGGGCCGGCGTTGCTGTGTCGTGCTCTCACTCATGGCGTTTCGACCAGCCCCAGATGCACTCGCTCGTATCGGTGCAGCCCGTACGCGACGAACGCAGTGCCGGCGACGATCACGCTCGCACCGATCCAGATCGTCGCGCTCGATCGAAGCGCCAGCCAGCCACTGCCGCCGATCGCGACACCGGCGACGAGCGAAGCGGTGAGCAGTCGTCCCGTGTCGTGGTGATCGACGGCGCTGCTGAACAGGACACAGAGCAGCCCGATTTCGGCGAGGACGAGGACCACGGGACTTCCACTGGGTGGGTAGAGCGCGGCAAGCACGATCTGGCCGGTCGCAAACGCTGCCGTCGTCGAGACGAGAAACTGTGCGCTCCCGATGCCGACTGCCACGAGAACGCCCACCGGCCCAACCACGAGACCGAGCGCTGCGGTTGCGACGACTGTCCCGAGCGTCGCGAGAACCTTACGAACGGTCGAGTGGTCGCCGAAATCGGATCGTCGTGTAGCGACAGTCATATTGTGGTATAGAAGTTGATATTACGACTGATATCAGTCTTTCACGACGATGAATCGCGATAACCGGCCTTATCTTTTCTCCTTTGCAGTAGCTGAACGGGAGGCTATCAAACAGGAGTTGTTTTGCGAACAACTCCCGTGATGATGGATTTTCGCGGCGGGCGCGTTCGGGACTATGTCTTTCGGTGGTGGGTTGCGGCCTCTGAGTCAATTCCCGGGTCGCCATCCCGGGCACAGCGCCCGCCGGCAGCGCCAAACGCGCTCGCTACCACGATCCGGTAGAGAGGGAGGGTTGTGGGTGAGCACTCCCAACCATCTCAGACTCTCCCGGTTGTGCGTGCTGGTTGCACACTCGTAGTTCTTTTGGCGTGGAAGTGTCTCGAGACCTGATTCCGAGGCAGTTTCGTGTGCTGAGGGAGAGATCACACGGACTACAACGCCGCAAAGAACATCGAGCTGAAACACCTTTGCAACCAAACAGGAGGCAAAGGAGACGCACCCGTAGGCGTGCGCTTGAACAACATCCTACTGAACACGAACGGGCTCACATTCGAATCTGCTGGTTCGGGCTGAGTGAGAATCCACAGTTAATGCCACGGTCTTCAGATTGTGGTAGCTTACTGAGAAGCGGATGACCGCGCTCCGGCAAGGGCTCGTCTAACCGATAGCACACCAGGACCACTCAACGCAAGGCCAAGTGCGCTGAGCGTGAGGACGAGCGTGTATTCGTACCCACCGTCCGACACGACGAAACCGTTGGGAAGGTGCACCAAGACTGTTGCCACGGCCATATCGACGGCAAGCAAAGCGGCGACGAGACGAGTGAACAGCCCGATCAACAGCAATCCCCCACCGACCAGTTCGAGTACTCCGATGCCCCAGGCGGCGACGGTCGGCAGCGGAACGCCGAGCTGGGCAAGCGTTCCGGCGAATGCGTCGATGCCGGATGCTTTCGGCCCCATCGCAAACACTTTCCCGATCCCGGACACCACGAAGATGATCCCCAGCGCGAGTCGGCTGAACGCCAGGCCTACGGATTCGCCGGACCACCTGGTTCCGTTTTGCGTCGCCATACCTCGACTTGCGAGCGAGTGCAAAATAGGGTTGTCTTCTTATCCTCCTGTGTTGTTGGCAGTGTGTGAGCTACCTTGTTGTACTCCGATCGGACGTTTCTTGTCTGTTGAACGCGTGGCTTCTTGGTTCGGTGTCGGAACGGATACCAACGTGGGACAGACGCTATCCCGTCAGAAACATCACCCGACCGAGATCGTTACAATAGCCCTGGTGGCTGTGTTGGACCGTAGCGCAGCCCGATGTAGACGATCCCGAAGATGGTCGCGTTGTAGGCTCCGTGGATGATCGACGGGACGACGAGGTTGTCGGTGAGCTCGTAGGTCACGCCGAAGACGAGCGCGGGGACGAACAGCAGCGAGATCGTGGCTGCGAGTGCCTGGTACGATCCGGTGAGCGCGAGGATGTGCGCCGGGGCGAACGTCGCGCTCGCGAGTACGACCGCCCCGACCGGGCCGAACGACTCCCGGAGCCGCCCCTGGATAATTCCTCGAAAGAGGAGCTCCTCGCCCGGACCGATCACCAGCAGCGAGAGCGGGATGAGCCAGATCAGGGTTCCCGGGTCCTGGAGCGCGGCCTGGTCTGTTCGACTCGCAGTCGGGACGCCGAGGTTGACGACGATCAACAGCAGCGCGAACACCAGCGCGAACACCAGCACGTAGCCGCTCACGATCCAGAGGATATCACGGAGCGTCGGCAGGCGTGCCTTCACGAACGAAAGCGACAGCCCGCGCAGCCGGAGATAGCCGAACGCGGTCAGCGGGAAGGCGACACCTTGCAGGAGAATCGTGCTCAGAACGAATCCCGCAGTGAGCGAGAACTCGATGCCGAGCAGCCCAGCCGCGTTCCCCACCACGAAGCCGAACGGCACCGCCACCAGAAAGCCTGCCACGGTGATCGCCGCGCCGACACCGACGGCGCGAAGCCGGCCCCACGTCCCATCCATCCCGACCGTCGTGCTCATGCCTGATCGTCGGACGGCGGGACGCAAAAACCCCACCACTGTAGTGCGTTCGCACGGCAGTCGACTGCTGGTGAGATGGCCAAACGCCGACGACCAAATCAGGTTACCCGAACTCCGCAAGCTGGGACTGGACGCCCGCCGCCATCGAGGACTTCCGACGGAGGCGCGCGAGCGAGACCGGAAGTCTGGGAGCGAGCTCCCGGAGCGCCGCCCCGAACGACTGGGCCGTGCCCGGTTCGTCCCCGAAGGCGTTCCTGACGGATTCGCGCACCTGCCAGACACCGGTGGGTCCCCAGTAGTCGGGCGTGACGTGCCGACAGACGAGCACCGAGGCCTGCCGGTCGCGTTCGTCCAGATGCTCGAGCACGCCGAGCCGCGCGGCGTAGTACGCGCCCGCGGTCTCCTCCACATAGGAAGTCCGGCCGTCGTAGCCCTCACGGTCGGCGGCGATCCACATTCCTCGATCGGGATCGGGGTTCCAGACGCTACCGGGGGCTTTGAACTCCACCAGCTCGAACTCCCAGCTGCCTGGCGCGAGCACGATCCAGAACTTGTTCCCGAGATACTCGTTGTAGTACACCTCGGTCTTGTCGACCGAACTCGCGTTCCGGAGCCCGCCCCTGAGGAACTTCCCGACGGTGTCGTCGACCGCGGTGATCGACCATCGCGTGGGGACGAGCCGCCGGTTGTCTCCCTCGCCGAGCGCGCCCGCAGACAGAATGGTGTTGATGTCGTAGACGTCGAACCCTCGGTTGTAGAGGTAGTTCATCGCGCCCGCCGCGCGCCAGTCGTCGTCTTCGAGGGTCTTCTTGACCGGTCGCGGGACGTGGGGGTTCTCGGTCAGCGTCGCGCTTTCGGCGTGGGCGCGCGGCCCGGTCGGCGAGGAGACATCCTGTTCAGAGACATCGAAATCCACGTCGAGCGGGCTATCCAGTCCGATTTCGACGTCCACAGGTCGATCGGCGATCGCGACCTCGCGCTGCGTACCCAAGAACCCGTTCCACGCGTCCGCGACGTTGCCCACCTCGGCGCGCTGGGTCGAGTTCACCAATCCTGTGCGGTGCTGGAAGACGTCCTCGATCGAGAAGTTCTGATCATACCAGTGCCCGCCGGTCTCGAAGTCGGCGGCGCGCTCCTCGTTGCCGACCGGCGAGAGGACGCCCGTCGAGACGTTCGGGTACGACGACCGACCGACGAAGATCGTGGGCGACGTGGAGCCGAGCAGCGCGTCGTCGGACACTCGGCGGTCGAACTCGTGTTCGACGTCTTCGAGGTAGTCGGTGATCGCGTAGGATTTTTGCTTCACCAGTTCGCGACGCTCTGCGGCCTCGTCACGTTCGATCTCCTCGAAATACTCGTCGAGCCGCATCGGATGAAGGGAGGATCTGCACCGGTTTAAACTCCCGCCGCCTGGCGAAACTGTTCGAGTGCGAGGCCTACCCGTGAATTCCCATCGCCTCGATCTGCTCTTGATATCGATTTCGAATGGTGACCTCGGTCACTTGGGCGACGTCCGCGACCTCGCGCTGGGTCTTCTTCTCGTTGCAGAGCAAGGAGGCGGCGTAGATCGCGGCGGCGGCGTAGCCAGTCGGGGATTTCCCCGAAAGCAGGCCCTTCTCGGCGGTAGTCTCGATGATGTCGTTGGCCTTCGACTGGACTTCCTCGGAGAGCGTGAGCTCCGAACAGAACCGAGGAACGTATTTTTTCGGGTCGACGGGGCGCATTTCGAGGCCGAGTTCCTGAGAGATATAGCGATACGTGCGGCCGATCTCTTTCCTATTTACGCGCGACACCTCGGAGATCTCTTCGAGACTTCGGGGGATGCCCTCCTTCCGACAGGCCGCGTACAGCGCCGAGGTCGCGACGCCCTCGATCGAGCGCCCGCGGATGAGGTCGTCGGAGAGCGCGCGCCGATAGATGACTGAGGCGACCTCCCGTACCGAGCGGGGGACGCCGAGCGCGCTCGCCATCCGGTCGATCTCCGAGAGCGCGAACTGGAGGTTTCGCTCGCCGGCGTCCTTGGTCCGGATGCGCTCCTGCCACTTTCGCAGCCGATGCATCTGGGAGCGTTTCTTCGAGGAGATCGATCGCCCGTACGCGTCCTTGTCCTTCCAGTCGATGGTCGTCGTTAGCCCCTTGTCGTGCATCGTCTGGGTGGTCGGCGCGCCCACACGCGACTTCTGCTGGCGTTCGGCGTGGTTGAACGCGCGCCACTCCGGACCAGGATCGATGTTCTCCTCCTCGACGACCAGGCCACAGTCGTCACAGACCAGTTCCCCGCGATCAGCGCTCTTGACTAAGTTCTCAGAATCACACTCGGGACAGTTCCGAACTCCCTCCGTCTCCCCCTCCCGTTCGTCCGCCTCGTTTTCGGTCTCGGCCTGCCGCTCCCGCTGACGAGTGGACCGTGTCATTGCACTTTTATAGTAGTATCGTACGAGGACATAAATCCTTGGGAGGGGGCGAACCGGTCGCTCCCCGCCGGCCGAGCGTACCGATCGCTCGCCGGGATCGGAAACGCTATCCGCTGCACTCGGCGAGTTTCGACGAATGCCGGTCATCGAGTGTGATGTGGACGACGCCCGCGAACGGCTCGAAGCTGCGGGCGTGGCGATCGAGTCGGGCAACACCGATCACGAACGCTGGCGTGCCGCGCGGGACGGCGCGATCGCGGTCGCCTACGAGGGAAAGGTCGTGATTCAGGGGAACGATCCCGTCCGCCTCGCGGCGCTGCTCCGGGAGACCGGCGGGCGCGCACACTGCTATTTCGACGGCGCGTCGCGCGGCAACCCCGGCCCGGCAGCGATCGGGTGGGTCATCGTTACGAGCGAGGGGATCGTCGACGAGGGCGGCGAGCGCATCGACGACACCACCAACAATCGCGCGGAGTACGAGGCTCTGCTCCGGGTGCTCGAGGTCGCGCGCGAGTACGACTTCGAGACGGTCGACGTCCGCGGCGACTCCCAGCTCGTCGTCGAGCAGGTCCGCGGCGCGTGGGACACCAACGAACCCGCGCTCCGCGAACGCCGGATCCGGGTTCGCGAACTCCTCGACGGGTTCGACGAGTGGTCGATCGAACACGTCCCGCGCGAGGCGAACGACCGCGCGGACGAACGAGCCAACGAGGCGTTCGAGAATGAGTGAACTCCCCGCTGCGGTCGTCGACGAGGCCGAGCGGCTGACCCGGCTCGCGCGCGCGGCGACCGACGACGCCGAGCGCGAGGCGTACCGTGAGGAACGCGCGTCCGTGCTCGCCGACCACGGCTTCACCGCACGGGTCCGCGAGGACGACACGAACGCGGTGCTCGTCTGTTATCCCGACGAGTGGATCGACGATGGAACGGTTCGAACCGACCGAATCGACGACACCGACCGTGCGGCCGAACGCCGGCTCTCGGGCCCGGGCGATCCCGACGACTGGCTCCACGTCGCGGCTCACAACGACCGCGTGGTCGCCCGCGTCGCCGAACGCCACGGCGACGTTCATGCCGCGAACGCCCGTGCGTTCGCCGATTTCATGAGCAACCACTACGCCCGCCGGATCGAGACGGCGACCGAAACCGAGCGCCGCGAGTTCCGCGAGGAGTACTTCGTCCGTAACGCGTGGCCGTCGGCCGAGCAGCGATCGGTGGTCGAGCAGTCACTCACGCTCACACTCGACGCCGCACGCAGCTTCGCTACCGATTCCGCGCCGTAGTTTTGCGACGGCACAGCTCCGAGACACTCTCGATGGATCGGATCAACGAGAATGCTGCACGCCCGACCGTGAGATCGGACGCAAACACGAGCCTCCGTCTGGCTGTCGTTGCTCTGGTATCGCTCGTACATCCGCCCACGAAGGACGGAAG
The DNA here is from genome assembly GCF_000336935.1 of Halococcus salifodinae DSM 8989. Taxonomy (NCBI): domain Archaea; kingdom Methanobacteriati; phylum Methanobacteriota; class Halobacteria; order Halobacteriales; family Halococcaceae; genus Halococcus; species Halococcus salifodinae. The sequence continues at coordinate 20,252 of NZ_AOME01000050.1, forward strand.
ACCGACAGATCAGGAATATACAAACTGAAAGCAAGTTCCCACCATCCACATTCGTCTGAACTCGTTGAGCGACAAGGGGAATCCGCCGCCATAAAGTAGGGGTTCATGGTATTTGGGCAGAATATTTCCCAATACACGGTGGAAATATCGATTTTTAACTATTGATCGCAGAAACTCCAGATAACTTCCGTCATGCTCTCTATCACGGGGATGTGTTGGTTTCGTTGATTATACTGAGGATCGTCGCATCTCTATCGGGAAGACACCAAATATGATGTCGTTAGTGCGGCAAGAATCGTTGCTTTTCGTACGAATTGAAACCAATGATAGACAGAGTTCCACTACCCAGACTACCCAGACTACCTCAGAAGAGATTGCGTAGATACTTTTAGCTGATTTTCACCACGGCGTCGCCAGTAGAACACGCACTGTGACAGTCCTGTGGTTGAGTAGCGAAACTCCTGAACACCACCACCGACTCCGCGAATCGGTCTTTCCTTCCTCTCATCGTCCAGTTGGGATCCGGTAGTACGTCCTTGGCGTCGGTGGTGATACACCGCTGCGGTTACTGTAACGAATGTAGGTCTGTTATATTGCGTGGTGTGGAACAGGTAAAGACGGTACGAGCAACAAGAACTTAGTATGCCCTCCACTATGGAAGAACATGAGTCAATCACGAGCTATCGAAGATCACGCCGAGCTATCCGTCGAGAACGTCGGCGGGATCGACACCACGGAGATCGCGCTCTCGCCGGGTGTGACGTCGCTCACTGGTCGAAACGCCACCAACCGCACCTCGCTGTTGCAGGCGTTGATGGCGACACTCGGGAGCGAGCGCGTGTCGCTCAAGGGTGACGCCGACCACGGTGAAGTCACTCTCACCCTCGGTGAGGACACGTACACTCGGACGCTCGAACGCCGCAATGGTACAGTGGTTTTCGATGGTGATCCCTATCTCGAGGACACCGAGGCCGCCGAACTGTTCGGGTTCCTCCTCGAATCCAACGAGGCCCGTCAGGCGGTCGCACGCGACGACGACCTCCGCGAGGTCATCATGCGACCCGTGGACACCGCCGCGATTCAAGCCGAGATCGAGCAGTTGGAGGCCGAAAAGCGAAACCTCGACGACGAACTCGATCGGTTGGACTCGCTCGATTCCCGACTCCCGGAACTCGAAACCGAGAAGACACGCCTCGAAGACCGAATCGAGGACAAACGCACGGAACTCGACGACAAAGAGGCCGAGATCGAAGACGCCGACCAGACTGTCGACGACACCAAAGAACAGCAAAACGCCTTCGAGGACGCTCTCGATGAGCTCCAAGAGGTGCGTTCGGATCTCGAAGACGTTCGCTACCGGATCGATACCGAGCGCGAGAGTATCCAGGCGCTCGAAGACGAACGCAACGAACTCGAGGCGACGATGGCTGACCTGCCCGAGACGCCCGCGGGCGACCTCGACGAGCTCGAAACCGAGATCGATCGGCTCCGCGATCACAAGCAGTCGGTGGAGTCCACGATCAACCAGCTCCAGCGCATCCTCCAGTTCAACGAGGACCTCCTCGACGGCGACAACCCCGAACTCCAGGCCGCACTCCAGACCCGCGGCGGGGCCGACACCGGCGGCGACGCCGACGCGCTCACCGATCAGTTGGTCGAGGACACCACGGTGTGTTGGACCTGCGGGAGCGAGGTCGAGCGCGATGCGATCGACGACACTCTCGACAGCCTTCGAGAACTCCGGCGTGAGCACTCCTCGAAGCGCAACGAGCTAGACACCGAACTCGACGAGCTGACCGACCGACGCGACGACCTCCGTGGCGATCGTGACCGACGCGAACGTGTCGACCGCAAACTCGACGAGATCGACCGCGAGATCGACGAGCGCGAGGCCACTCTCGACGATCTCACCGACGAGCGCGCCACGCTGGAAGACACGATCGACGAGCGCGAGGCGGCGGTCGAAGAGTTGGAGGGACAAGAACAGAGCGAACTACTCGACCACCACAAGGAGGCCAACCAGCTCGAGTTCGAGCTCGGTCGGCTCGAAAGCGATCTCGATGACGTCCGCGAGGAGATCGCTGGCGTCGAGGACGATCTCGACGAGCGCGACCAGCTGTCCGAACGCCGTGAGGAACTCCAGACCGAGCTGGCGGACCTGCGGACCCGGATCGAACAGCTCGAATCCGAGGCCGTCGAGGAGTTCAACGATCACATGGAGACCATCCTCGGCGTGCTCGATTATGCGAACATCGAGCGGATCTGGATCGAGCGCACCGAGCAAACAGTGCGGGAAGGCCGCCGGAAAGTCGAGCGCGGCGTGTTCGACCTCCACGTGATCCGGAGCACCGACGAGGGAACGACCTACGAGGACTCGATCGGCCACCTCTCGGAAAGCGAACGCGAGGTCACCGGCCTCGTCTTCGCGCTCGCTGGCTATCTGGTCCACGACCTCCACGAGTCGCTGCCGTTCATCGTGATCGACTCGCTCGAAGCCCTCGACTCCGACCGGATCGCGGCGCTGGTCGAGTACTTCGGCGAGTACGCCGCGTATCTCGTGGTGGCGCTCCTCCCCGAGGATGCTGCCGCACTCAGCGACGAGTACCAGCGTGTGACGGACATCTGAGCACCAGTCGGCCGTCTCTACGATAGTCGTCCCTGTTCCCCCTCTCCTCCTCTGTCAGGCGACAGCCTACAGAAAAATCTGTACTAACCGAATCCTCTTCACGGTTGTCTCTGCTTTCAGTCTGCTCTATCCGTCTCGATATCGGATTATTTCGGATTAAACGGCTAGAAAGCCGAGATACGACAGTATCTATCTCTATTGTTGGACGGTAATTCCTGGATAGTGGCTCTCCTGAATCCACTTTTTTCTGTCTGAAGGGGCCAGGTGAAATCAGTCACGAATCTCTCAATCCGATAGGGATTCGGAACCGCTACGTGCTCGATGTCGTTCAGCACCAACGAATTTTCGATGTAACCGCGCGCAGTGCAATCGAATTCGACCAGGGACGACCGACGGAGCCCTCGTGGTCGGTGTGTTCGGTATCGGCGTGAGTCGGCAGCGATCACACTGGCAACTGCTTCGAGAGACTGTCGAGTACCGGAACGAGCGCCATTGCCGTCTCAGTCGAGCCATCGATCGTGAAACGACCGCGCATGAACCCCAGTTTGGGATCGACATCGCCCGCGAGCAGCCCGACGAGCACGTCCGCCGGGCCGGAGATGGTCACGTCACTGTCCGTGGCTCGATCGGTCCCGCTGGCGATCGTTCCTGCTTCCCCGTCGATGTCGAGATGTCCCACCAGCGAGCAGTCGTCGGCCGCGAAACTGACGGTGACGTGATCCGTGACTCCATCGAGATCGGCTTCCACGGCTGCGATACGCAGCCCGTCCCACAGGAGCTCCAGCAGCTGATCGGCGGCTTCGGGGTGCTCGGCAACGAACGCGGCGGTGTCGATCTGAAGCAACCCATCCACGACGGCCGTCAGCACCTCCGGATGCTCACGCACGAGTCCGTCGGTTCGACGCCCCTTCTCCGCGAGGTCCAACAGTCGTGTTTCCATCGGTTCGTGGTCCTGTGTGGACGAGCGGTCGGCAGATCGTCCGGCGGGTTCGTCGGTCATCGTGTGCTCTCGGTCGCTCCGAGACGGGCCACTGGCATGAGCCACACGGTACTGTCGAGGAGTACAGTGACGAGCGATACCAACAGTCGTCCGAAATTTCAGGACTGATTCGACAGAACGGTGTGGTGGCAGCGTCGTCGGCTGGCAACGACACCGATCAGTCACCCATTCGGAACGAAACGGTCGAGCGCCCAACTGACCATCGAGGAACCACCCGATCTGCCCTCCGAACCAGTCAGACGAGTTTATAATCCAGCCATCAAATTATCGGATAGCCGATACGTTTATTCGCCGTCCGACCGTAGGAAACACGATGAGTGATCCCACTGCTGAGCGGCTCGACGGCCTCTCGCCGAGTGCGAAACTCGTGTTCAAAGTGCTCGAACACAACGCCTCGCTCACCCAAAAGGAGATCATTCAGCGTTCCCGGCTCTCGGGACGCACCGTCCGCAACGCGCTCGATCAGCTCGAACGGATCGAGGCCGTCGAAAAGGGCGTCTGTATCCACGACGCGCGCCAGAACCGCTACGAGCTCGCAGTCCCCACCGCACAGCCCGAAGCCGAACTCGACGACTGAGTTCGCGAGGAACAGAAACTCGCGATCGTTGGCGGGGAAGCGTGGAGAGGTGGGCTTCAGTTGCCGACGTCGGTGGCGCGCTCGACCACACTTTCGCCGTAGCGGTCGGCGAGGTCGTCGTGCTGGTCGGGGCGGTTCTCGTAGACGTCCTGGAAGAGGCTGACGGGGGTCATCGCGGCCTGATAAGTGGCCTCGTCCCACATCCGGTCGGTAGCGATGTCGATCGCGACATCGTCGATCACGATGGTTGCGGCGCGTTCCATCGCGATCGCGCCGGTGCCGGCGTCGCGCGCGGCTTCGAACTCCTCCATCGAGTCGACGATGTCGTCCATGCTCGGGACGTATGCGGTCATGTCGAGTAGTTCCTCGCGGAGTTCGTCCTCGTCGAGTTCCTGCTCGTCGCCACCGACACTGAGAACGTACCCGTCGCCCGTCTCTTCGAGCGACACGCGGTCACCGCCGTAGACCTGCTCGTCACCTTGGTCGTCGAGATCGACCTGCTGGGTGCCGTCGTCGAGGAGCCACCGCCCGCTCTCGGGCGGCAGCGGCGCTTGGTTCGCTTCGACGACCTGGCCGGGGGTGAGCGACCAGATACCCAGCATCCCCTTTGCCTGGTTGTCGGTCATGCGCTCGCGGTAGCCCTCGACGTCGCGGATGTCGTCGTAGGGGCCATCGACCGCAATGAGACCGGCGGCGCTCGCGCCCCGGGAGGTGTTGTGGCGGAGTTCGGGCCACGCCGGGAGATCGCCAGTGGGTGTGATCGCGCGCATGTCCTTGGTGTAGTCGACCTCACCATCAACCAGCATGAACAGCCGTTCGAGGTTGTTCGTGGGCTTGCCCATCTCCTCGCGGAGGTCGCCCATCGCGAGTTCGGCCGCACCGCTCTCGATGATCACCGACATCGCCAGACTGCCTTCGTCGAGACCGTGCTCGTTCTCGACGATGGTGAAGAACTCGTCGGCCTTCTTCCAGTCGTCGATCCCGCCGACTTCCGGGATCACGAACCCGTCGAGATGCTCGATCGCGCCTTTCTCTGGGTCGGCGATGTCGAGAATGTGCTGGAACCCCTGATACCGGGTTTCGGGGCTGTCGCGATGCCAGACGATCCGCGGGTGGATCTCACTCGGGAACTCCTCGCCGTTTGCGGCGACGACCTCGACGATGTTTTGTGCACCCTCGTCGCGCATCGAGGGGGCGGTGGCGTCCTCGTTGTCCGGCACCCACACGTCGGGAGCCTCCATTCCCTGGAGTCCGCTTGCGCTCCGCAGCATCTTCGCCGAATCCTCCTCGCCCTCGACCGCCGTCGGCGTGGTGAAGAAGGTGCGGACGAACTCCCGGTCGTGGAGCCGCTCGTCGTGGGTTCGGGCGGTCATCGCTTGCCTCCAATGCCGTCGCTGACGGGCTGTGCTCGCTGACTGTGCCTGTGTTCGATGTTGGTTGTGCTCATGTAGCGTGTGTCGTGTCTGTCGGAAGGGTCGTTTAGGTTTCGGTGCCGGTGATACCGTGCGCTGCGTCCGGTCGAGATGTCGGTGTGTCCAGAGGGGGAGGGAACCGATGAGGGGGCGAGTTAGTCGTCGCTCTCGGCGTCAGCGGTCAGGGGGTCGCGTTCGTCCTCCGAGAACCCCTCCGATCCCTCGATGCGCGAGCGCGCCTCCGGATCGAACTCCATCTCGGTGTCCTGGAACTTATCGACGAACGACAGCTCGTGGTGGGACTCGGTCTCGTGGCCGAGATACTTGTCTTCGAGGTCGAACTGGCCTTCTTCGGCGTTCTCCGCGAGGTTCTTCATGTCCTCGAAGGCTGCCTGCGCGCCCGAGTGGAGCGCGAACAGCGTGATGAACTGGTAGGTGTACCCGAGATCGCCCAGCTCCTCGAAGGTGAGCGGGTCGTCCTGTTCGGACCACGCGAAGCTCGACGAGTAGTTGAACGCGAGATCGAGATCGGGGTGGGTTTCGTGGATGGTTTCGGCGTACTCCACGGCGTCCTCCCGGCTGGGATCGGGCATCTCGGGCCAGACGATGTCGACGCCGGCATCGGCGTAGAGCCGCCCTCGCTCCAAGTGCTCCTCCCAGTCACCGTTCGCGGAGCCGTAGGCGTCGGTCCGTGCGATGATCACCGTGTCCTCACACTGCTTCGCGTCGACGGCGGCCTCGAAGCGGGCCTGGGCGTCCTCTCGCGAAACGATCTGCTTGCCCGCGATATGGCCACACCGCTTCGGTGTCACCTGATCCTCGATGTGGACCGCGGCGACGCCGACCTTCTCGTACTCGCGCACCGCGCGTCGGACGTTGTGAATTCCCCCGTACCCGGTGTCGCAGTCGGCGATCACGGGGAGGTGTGTCGCCTCGACCATGCGTTTCGCGTTCTCGACCATCTCGGTCATCGTGACCATCTCGAGGTCAGGGAACCCGAACTGGCCCAACACTGTGGAGTAGCCGCTCATGTACGCGGCGTCGTGACCCGCCATCTCCGCGAGCCGCGCGTCGAGGGCGTGGTACATGCCGGGCGCGAACACGTACTTCTGACTACTGAGCATCTCGCGCAGCTCTTCGGCTGCGGGGTTGTCGATGTCCTTCGTGAAGACGTCCGTGTCTCCGATGAGTTCTTCAGGGGTTGGCATTGTGGATTCGTTCTCGTGGGTTGTGTTCGGTTTCGTGGCGTCGAGCGAGGGCCACGACGGCAACGGCGCTCATCGTCCGTCAGCAGTCGCTCGCGGTCGGCGTCGTGCCCCGAGCGTGCCGTCGCGTCGGCCCGCCTCGTTCGCCGCATCGTCACTCAGAACATCTCACTAAAAAACTGTTATGGTCAATCATGATAATATTCATTAATCGATTTATTCGCCGAGAGGGCGATTAACGCATAATAGTGTAATGAACTACCGTGTTAGATGGTTACGCACTACCAAGGAGGCCGATCAGGAAGGTTTCCTTCGAGCGCTACAGATCCACTCGATCACCGATCTCGACGATGTCGAGCGCGTTCGGGTGGTCGAAGCTCCCGACGTGATGATGCAGCGCGGTCGGATCGGCGGTGAGGCCCTTCCACATGTCCCAGTGAGTCGGCAGGAGCCGATCGGTCCCGAGGGCGGCAGCGACCTCGATGATCTGATTCTCGTCGTTGTACCACCGCGTCCGGGTCGGTTCACGGGTCTCCTTGTCGGGAATCTGGCCGACGCTGCCGAACGCGAGCGCCGCGAGATCGATGTCGTACTCCTCGCCGATCCGGTCGAAAACTTCGCTCGGCTTGGTGTCGCCGCCGTGGAAGAAGGTGCCTGCCGGGTGTTCGATGGCGTAGCTCACCGGGTGGGTCGCGTCGGGATCGTGCGCGTCCTCGACGTGGATCGTGAAGTCGCCGATGTCGAACGTGTCGCCCTCCGATACCTCGTCGAACTGATCGTCGTCGACGTCCCACTCGTCGGTCCAGCGCTCGTCCTCGCGCGCGACGGCAAGGCTGTCGTCGGGTGCGTGGAAGGTAGCGCCGGTGCGTTCGAGGATCGGGGCCTGCGAGGGACCGTGGACGTGGTCGGTGTGTTCGTGGGTCGCGAGCACCGCGTCGGCTGCCTTGACATCGGCCGGATCGAACGGCACCGGGATCATTCTGATCGTCCGGGGTGGATCGCCGAGACCGAGATACGGGTCGATAAACAGCGTCGTATCGCCGTCGGTCAGCGCGAACCCGTTGCAGCCGAGATACCAGATCGCCACGCCGTCGGGGTTGGCGTCGGCGACCGCTCGCGGTAGCCAGTCGTTCCAGGCCGAATGAACCATACCGGATGCGCGTAGGCGGATGGCCTAAGTCTCCCGGTCGAGTGCAGTCTCGTCCCTGACGAATTGAGGGTGCGACGAGGGCGCAGCGAGCGGTACGATCATCGGTTACTGGGAATCCTGACGGTGTCCGCCGGATGACCGTCCGGAACCGATATGTTGATCGAAGCCAAAGAAACGGTATGAATGCGGATACGCTTTCGAGGATCGGTTGGCTCGCCATCGGCCTCATAACGATCGGAATGGTTCCGTTCGTTCTCGATACTCCCGTTGCTGCTCTCCTCGTCTCTCTGCTGGCACTCTCGTCGTTCTATATCGCAAGGAGAGGCAGGGGAATCGGCGCGTGAAACCAAGATCTCAGTAGCACATCGACGCGACTGCGGTCCTGGCGGATGAAGGGCGAGGGCGCGAGCGATGGGCGGCGCGAACGTAGTGAGCGCCGCCGAGCGAACGGGGAGCGCAGCGACCCGTGAGCACAGCGAGCGCCCGAGGGCTTCGGCAGTGCTGTACGGTTGTTGAAAGCGTAGCATCCGCGCGAGCGAAGCGAGCGCGGTTGTCCGCGAGTGAGCGCGAAGCGCGAACGAGCGGGTGTTTTTAGTCCAGGTTTTTGCGAACCCTCTTGCGAGCGACCGGAGGGAGCGAGCAACGGGGGTGAAGTAAAAAAGTGGGTTCTAGTCCTGACAGCACGCGCCGATCCGATCGCCGAAGTCGAAGTCGAGTTCGACCGAGACCGCGTCGCTGATGCGTTCGAGCCGGGCGTCGAGTCGGTTCTGTGCGTCGAGGAACTCCGCCATCGCTGGGACCTCGTGGAGTTCCTGCTGGGCGCTCTGGAGTTTCTGGAGGTCCTCCTGACTCGCCTCGCCGGTCTGGCGCGCGAGCATGAACTCGTCGCGGAGCCGTTCGAACTCCTGGACTTTTTCCTGGGCCTCGGGACTCCGCTCGACCTCGGCTTTCGCCTCGGCGAACCGCTCGTACTCGGGCGTGTCGGCGAGCGCACTCCCGAGGTCGCCAGCAAGATCCTCGGGGCGGCCCGCTGCGGCCATCGGTTCGGCGTCAGCGTCGGTCTCCGCATCGAGTTCCGGTTCGGTGCTCATCGTCCTCGTTTGGGTCGTGATCGGTTTCAACTTGGCGGTGACGCGGTCTCTGTCAGGCCAGCTGCGCCTCGACCCACTCGACCACGTCCGCGAGTTCGTCCGGCGCGATTCCGTGGGCGCTCCCGTACTCGTGTGCCTCGACCGGATACCCCATCTCACGAAGCCGATCAGCCGCCGCCTGGGCACGGCTCGACGGGATGATCCGATCCGCAGTCCCCGAACCGACGAACACCGGCGTGTCCTCGATACCGTCGGGATCGGCGTCGGCGTGTGACTCGGCGAGATAGCCGTGGAGCGCGACGACCCACGCGTAGCGCCCGGGGTCTTCGACCAGGAGCGAGAGCGACGAAATCGCGCCCTGACTGAATCCCAACAGTCCAACTCGGTCGGAATCGAGGTCGTACGCATCGATCGCGGCGTCGATGGTCTCGCTTACGAGGTCGAGACTTCGGCGGAACTCCTCGATGACGGGCTGGCTCTCGTGGAGGTCGCCGTCAGGAACGTCGAGCTCGTACCACGTGTATCCGCCCATTAGCGGCTCGGGCGCGCGGAGGCTGACGACGTGGAGTTCGTCGGGAAGACGCTCGGCGACGGGCAACAGGTCCTCCTCGTCGGCACCGCGACCGTGGAGGACGAACACCGCCGGCGCGGGGCCGTCGGTGGGGGTGTCGGGCTCGATCGAGACGTGTTCGAGCGGGAGATCGGCGGGCATGGACGGACGTTGGCGGGCGATCGATTTCAATCCCCACGTGTCGGCGGCGTCGTACCGTCAGCGGTCGACCTCGCCGAGCACGATGTCGAGGCTCGCAAGCGACGCGATCAGATCGGGAACGTACTCGCCCTCGGCCATCTCGGGGAGGACCTGGAGATTCGAGAAACAGGGGCTCCGGATCTTGAACCGCCCGGGCTCGTCGGTGCCATCGCTCCGGATGTAGATCCCCAACTCCCCTTTCGCAGCCTCGACGGCACGGTAGATTTCTGCCCCATCCTCGGGTCGGAGCGTTCGGGGGACGTTCGATTGGATCTCGCGATCGTCTTCGGGCCAGTCTTCGAGCAGGTCGACACACTGCTCGACGATCCGTGCGGACTGCTCGATCTCGCGGAGTCGACAGAGCACGCGGGCGTAGTTGTCGCCCTCCTCGGCAGTCACGACGTCCCAGTCGAGTTCGGGGTAGTAGCCGTACGGATCGTCGCGCCGGAGGTCGTAGTCGACGCCCGAGGCGCGGGCGACCGGTCCCGTCGTTCCGTACTGTTTGGCGGTTTCGGCGTCGAGCACGCCCGTGTCGACACACCNGAGGCGCGGGCGACCGGTCCCGTCGTTCCGTACTGTTTGGCGGTTTCGGCGTCGAGCACGCCCGTGTCGACACACCGGAGCTGGAAGATCTCGTTCGAAGTCAACAGGTCGTGGTACTCGTCGATCTTGCCAGGGAGATCGTCGAGGAACGCCTGGATCTTCTCGAAGAACGCCTCGCGAGGCTCGGGCAGGTCCCACGCTACGCCACCGAGTCGGAGGTAGTTGAACATCAGGCGCTGGCCCGTGAGGTCTTCGAGGATGTTCTGGACGATCTCGCGGTCGCGGATCGCGTACATGAACACCACAGTGAACTCGCCGATGATGTCGAGGGCGAACGTACCGATCGCGAGCAGATGGGCGAGGATCCGCGAAAGCTCGCCGCTCATCGTCCGGATGACCTGGGCGTACTCCGGCACGTCGAGATCCGCGAGGTCCTCGGCGGTCCGGGCGTAACACCACTCGTTCAGGAGCTGGCCGCCGAGATAGTCCCAGCGGTCGGGGTACGGCATGATCTCGTGGCGGTAGGTACCGTTCTGACAGCACTGTTCCTCACACCGGTGGAGGTAGCCCGGATCGGGCTCGACTCCCACCACCTGCTCGCCGTCGAGCACCGCCTCGATGTGGAGCACGCCGTGGGTCGCGGGGTGGTGCGGCCCGATATTGAGAAACATCGTGTCCGAACCCCCCTCTTGATGATCGTCTTCGAGCGGGTTGGCGTGTGATTCGAGCGTGACGACCTGGGGTTTGTCCTGGTTGTAGTCGCGCCCCATCGGATGGCCCTGCCACGTCTCAGGCAGCAGAATCCGACGGAGATTGGGGTGGTCGTCGTACTCGATGCCCACGAGATCGTAGGCCTCGCGCTCGTGCCAGTCCGCCGTTCGATACACTGGCTCCGCGCTCTGGCTCACCGGATCCGACCGCGGTGTCGGGACGACGACGCTCACCTCGTCGGTCGGATCGTCGTACTTCTTCAGGTGGTAGATCGACTCGAAGCGGTCCTCGTACTCCTCGGCGGTGACGCACGAGCAGTGATCGAACCCCGCTTCGTCGCGCAGCGCGAAGAGGACGTCTTGGACCTCGTCTGGGCGCACCACGAACCCCGGCGCATTGTGGTGGTTATCACGGGCGACGGTGTAGGGCGCGAGCAGTTCCGTGAGCGGTTCGTCGGTGGATCGATCCGGTGTTTCGACGGCTGACTGCGAGCTCATGATGTGGGATGCCGGCGCGCTCGGCCGGTTTCTACAGACAGTTTGGCTTGCTCTACTGAGGTCGTTCTGCCTCGCTGGTGAGGGAGGTTTATCAGTGTCCGTCCGCGACGCCGGACATGAAATATCTCGAACTCCGCCTCCAGCAGAGCGAGGACGTCATCCACCCGATGCACGAGTTCGTCGCCGACCGGGAGGGGTACGGGTCGTACCGCCTGCTTCAGTGGAACCCCGCCGTCGGCGAAACCAACACGATGATTTTCTCGATCGAGGGAGACCCGGATCCGTATGCGGCGGCTCTCGAAACCGTCGAGACCGTTCTGGCGTTCGAGATCGTCCCGGGTGAGGGAGAGACGTTCTACGTGTACGTGCGCGAACGGCTCGATGCCGAGGCGCGTCAGCTGACCGAGGCGTTCACCCACGGCAACCTCGTCGTGATGCCGCCGCTCGAATACCGCAGCGACCGCACTATCGATCTCACCGTCGTCGGGAGCGCCGACGCCCTCCAGACCGCGATCGACGAGGCACCGCCAGGCGTCGATGCCGAGATCCGGAGCGTCGGCAGCTACAACGCCGGAACGATCGAGGCCGCGAGCGCGCTGAGCGATCGCCAGGCCGAAGCCGCGACGGCGGCGGTCGATTGCGGCTACTACGAAACTCCACGCGAGGGAAGCGTCGCCGACGTGGCCGACCGGCTCGGCTGCGCACCGGGGACCGCCGCCGAGCACCTCCGAAAGGCCGAAGCCACGCTCGTCGGTCGCGCCGTCGAGGGGGCGCGTGGTGATCCACACGATGCATCGAGGAGTGGGTGACGAAACACCGTCGTTCCGCTCACTCCGTTCGCTTCACGACGAGCCTTGCGCTCGCTCTCGCCGGTCGCTCACGCAAAACACCGCGCTGCGCTCGTGACGAGCATTGTACTCACGTCGTTCGCACAAAACCCCGAGACTAAACGTCAGGACCCGCAAATCATTGCAATGAGCCACCAATCGGATGCTTCTGCGGGCGATCTCACCCGAACGGGGATGGCGCTCAAACACGACCGGGAGTGGGACTACGAGTTGGAACGGATCGTCGAGGCGGTCGAGGAGCGCGACGCCGAGAAAGTCGGCCTCCAGTTCCCCGAGGGACTGAAACGCCGCGGCCCGGCCGTGACCGACGACCTCCGCGCGCTCCTGCCCGACGGTGTGCGGGTGCTGCTGTCGGGCCAGCCGTGTTACGGCGCGTGCGACCTCGACACCTACATGATGCGCCGCACGGACGTGTTCGTCCACTTCGGTCACTCACCAATGAAGGAGTCGGAGAAGATCATCTACGTCCCGCTCTTCTCGAACGTGGATGTCGAACCGATCATGGCCGACTCCTTGGACGAACTCGACGACCCCGAGACGAACCCCGATGTCGGCCTCGTCACCACCGCCCAGCACATGAACAAGTTCGAGGAGATGCGGACGTGGCTCGAATCGCGAGGGTTCGACGTTCACACCCGCAGAGGCGACGATCGGCTGACTCACGAGGGCCAGGTCCTCGGCTGTAACTACGCCTCCGCCGACATCGACGCCGACCAGGTGCTCTACGTCGGCGGCGGGAAGTTCCATCCCCTCGGCCTCGCGATGGAACACCCTGATAAAACGGTGGTGATCGCCGATCCCGTCAACAACGCCGTCTCGGTCGCCGACACCGAGAAGTTCCTGAAACAGCGCTACGGAGCCGTCCACCGCGCGATGGACGCCGAGAAGTGGGGCGTCATCTTCTGTACCAAGATCGGGCAGGGGCGCTACGACCAGGCCGAGAAGATCGTCGACGAGAACGAGAACGCTTACCTCATCACGATGGACGAAGTCACGCCCGACCGGCTGCGGAACTTCGACATGGACGCGTTCGTGAACACTGGCTGTCCGAGGATCACGACCGACGACGGCCCGCAGTTCCACAAGCCGATGCTCACACCCGGCGAGTACGAGATCGCAGTCGGCAACGAACCCTTGGAGAACCTCTCGTTCGACACGTTCCACGGCACGTGGTAGGGCTCTGAGTTGCGGTGGCTCGGATGACCTGGATGGCCACGGGCGACGAGCAAGAGTTGCACCAGCACGAAAGATAATTATAGTCTGGCGTGGAATCGCACCTGGGGCCAACCCATGTACAAGATCGTCTGCGAAACGTGCGGTGAGTTCGGGTTCCACCCGTCGCGGCTCGGGGCAGAATCACGAGCTGAGAGGCACAGCGACGAAACAGACCACACCTCCCGAATCGAGCCGATGCGTGAAACGACGCTGTCGCAGTAAGTGACAGTATCGAACGCATCCATCCGGGCGGTGGACGCTCGTTTTTGAAAGCAGTTCGTGAACTCGTCTCAGCCCTCGATCGTTGCGATCTCGTCGTCGGTGAGGTCGATCTCGCTGGCGGCGACGTTCTCCTCCAAGTGATCGACGCTCGACGTGCCTGGGATCGGCAACATCACAGGAGAGTGCTGGAGCAGCCACGCGAGGCCGACCTGGTACTCGGTGGCGTCGTGGTTGGCGGCGACCTCGTCGAGCCCGTCGAGCTCGCCCGAGCCGAGCGGGGCCCACGGGATGAAGCCGATGTCGTGGTCCTCGCAGTATTCGAGGACTGCCTCGTGCTCACGATCGCCGATGTTGTACTGGTTCTGGACGGTGGCGATCTCGACCACGTCGCGGGCGGTTTCGAGCTGCTCGACCGAGACGTTCGAGACGCCGACGTGGTTGACCTTCCCCTCGTCTTTGAACTCCGCGAAGGTGTTGACGGACTCCTCGTAGTCGACCTCGGGGTCCGGGCGGTGGAACTGGTACAGATCGATCTCGTCGGTCCGGAGTCGATCGAGACTGCCGAGGATCGCGTTGCGGAGGTAGCCCGGTTCACCACACCGTGGCCACGCGGCGTCACGATCGTCGCGCCAGAGCCCTCCCTTGGTGGCGACGAACGCGTCGTCGTAGGGCGCGAGCGCCTCGCCGATCAGGCGCTCGGAGACCGCCGGGCCGTAGGAGTCGGCGGTGTCGATGAAGTCGACGCCGAGGTCGGTCGCGCGCTGGAGGACGTCCCGTGCTTCGTCCTCGTCGTCGGGCGGACCGATGATCTCCTCGCCGGTGAGTCGCATCGCGCCGAAGCCCAGTCGATGCACCGTGTCCTCGCCGCCGATGTCGAACGTGTCGCTCCGGTTTTCGGTTGCCATCGTCGTCACCGACGGCCGACCGACAGTAGCCTCTTTCGGCCCCGGCAGTCGGTCGGGCGTTTCTCGGACTTGAAAAGGGCGAGAGAACGATCGAGACGCGGACATCGACGCCGACAGTTCAGCCGGAGGAGGCGAGCTTCTCGGCTTGCTGTCGTGCCAACTCCACGAGTTCGGTCTGCCGGGCGTCGCGACCGGGCAGCGAGCTACTGCCCCCTTCTTCCTGTTCCGTAGACGGCATGTGGCTCATCCGGAACACGTGATCGGCCGCGACCACCTCGATGTCAGTTCTCGCGTCGTCCGACGACCACCACGCGAACGCCGTCTCGCCGATCGTGGGACTGGCCGTCTCGATGTCGTCCCGCGACCGATACCGACTTGGAAGGGTTCCGAGCGAACACGTCCCGCCGAGTGCGTCGAGCGTCTGCCCCTCACATCGCCAGAGTCGTGTCCGGAGGGTCCGCGTGTACGCCTCCGTACCGCGATACAGCACCGTTATCGTGCCGTTATCTCGAACCCGGGGCGCGGAGCCGTCGGCATACCTCCAGCCCGCACCGAGCGCCGGCGCGAGCAACAGCCTGTCCGCGGGCGGCTCCGGCGTCGGGACTGGCGTCGGCGTCGCCGTTGCCGTCGCTGTTGCTGTTGCTGTTGCCGTCGGTTGGGCCGTCGGGCTGTCGGTCGTTTGGTCGGCCGTCGCTCGGTCAGTCGTCGATTCGTCGGCCGTCCGGGCGATCACCGATCCCGTCGCAGTCCGTTCGGTTCGTGACTCGTCGGTCGCGTTTCCTGCTGGCTCTCCGGCCGTCGTTTCCGCGGCTGGTCCCTCGGAAGCGTTCGACGAACAGCCTGCGACGCCGACGATGCCGGCGATCGCGCCCAGCCCGCGAAGGTAGTCCCGTCTCCGCATCACTCGACCGTCTCTCGGAGCGATGCGTGCCGACAGTAGCCCGAACTGGTTCCATTCATCGGCTGTGATGACCGTTCTCTGTCAATGGTTGTGAGCGTGACGGTTTCGATCGGGAACCGTTCGGCGTCCCGACGTCGCTTCGTGTTCTGCTGTGGACCAAACCACTCAGAATCCACGGCGGTACTGCAACGGCGGCTCGGCATCCCCCGGACGATCGAGCGTCTCGGCGGCGTGGAGTGTGAAGTACGGGTCGCGGAGGTGTTCTCGTCCGAGGATCGCGAGGTCGGCCCGATCGTTGCGCACGATCGCGTCGGCCTGTTCCGGACTCGTGATTCCGCCGACCGCCCCTACCGCGACCTCGCCGTCGTTCTCCTCGCGGATCCGCTGTGCGTACGGCACCTGATAGTTCGGCCCCGCCGATGGCAGCTCCTGCTCGGGGTGGAGCCCGCCCGCACTCACATCGATCAGATCCGCACCCACCGTCGAGAGGTCGTCGGCGAGCTGTACCGACTGCTCGACCGTCCAGGAGTCGCGATCGGGGAGCCAGTCGGTCGCGGAGATCCGGACGAACACCGGCTTGCCGTCGGGCCAGACCTCCCGCACGGCGGCGGTCGCCTCGCGAACGATCCGTGTCCGGTCCTCGAACGAGCCACCGTAATCGTCCTCGCGGTGGTTGGTGACAGGCGAGAGGAACTCGTGGAGGAGGTAGCCGTGGGCGGCGTGAACCTCGGCGATCTCGAATCCTGCCTCACGGGCGCGTTCGGCCGCCGCTCCGAAGGAATCGATCACGTCCTCGATGTCCGCCTGCGTCATCTCGGCGGTCGCCGTCGCGCCGTCGTCGTAGGGCCACGGCTCGGCACTCGGCGCGACCGTCTCCCAGCCGCCGTTGTCGGGATGGAGGGGGGCGCTGCCGTCCCACGGACGGCTCTTCGACGCCTTCCGGCCGGCGTGGGCGAGCTGGATCGCCGGCACCGAGCCCTGCCCCTTGATGAACTCCGCCACCGGCGCGAGCGCCGCTCCGTGTTCGTCGCTCCAGATCCCCAGGTCCTGTGGCGAGATCCGCCCCCGAGATTCGACCGCGGTCGCCTCGGTCATCACGATTCCAGCCCCACCGGCCGCGCGGCTGCCGAGATGGACGAGATGCCAATCCGTCGCGAGACCGTCGCGATCCTCACAGGAGTACTGGCACATCGGTGAGACCATCACTCGGTTCGGGACGCGAGTCTCGCGCAGTTCGAGCGGTGTAAACAGATCCTCCGACATCACCAGAAGTAGCGGTCTGCCGGGGAAGTCTGTGGCGAAAGCGGGGAAAAACCGGGTCGCCTCGGAGTACCGGCAATTCAGTGTCGATGGCGGTCGCAACCGCCGTTCGACCGATCTACGCGTCGAACGCGTCCCGGAGACCGTCGGCGACCGTTTCGATCCCGTCGTGTGACCGATCGACCACGTCGAGCATGCTCACGAACCCGTGGATCATCCCCTCGAAGTGTTCGTGAGAGACTGCAACGCCGGCGTCTTCGAGCCGGTCGGCGTAGGCGATCCCTTCGTCGCGGAGCGGATCGAACCCCGCCGTAATCACGGTCGCGGGCGGCAGCCCGGAGAGATCGCGCGCGAGCAGCGGTGCGGCGTACTCGTTTCGTGCGTCGAGGTCGTCTTGGATGTAGCGTTCGTCGTACCACTCCATGCTCTCGCGTTCGAGGAAGTAGCCCGAACCGTTCTCCTCGTAAGAGTCGAACTCCGGCCCCACTCTGGAGTTCACCGCCGGATAAATGAGTGATTGATGACACAGGTCGGGACCGCCGCGGTCGCGTGCGAGCAGTGTGATCGCCGCCGTGAGGTTCCCGCCCGCGCTGTCGCCGCCGACCGCCAGCCTCTCGGGATCGCCACCGAGGTGCGGTGCATAGTCCGCAGCCCACTCGACGGCCGCATAGCAGTCCTTGACCGCCGCCGGGAACGGGTGCTCGGGCGCGCGGCGGTAGTCGACGGAGATCACGAGACAGTCCGCCGCGTTCGTCACCGCGCGACAGAACGGGTCGTGGGTGTCGAGATCGCCGAGCACCCACCCGCCGCCGTGGAACGTGACGAACACTCCCGGAGAGTCGTCAGGTTCGTCTTCGGGCGCGTACACCCGCACTGGGATCGGTCCTGCCGGTCCCGGAATGTCGAGGTCCTGCACGTCGCCGACGGGTTCGGGGTCGAGCATCGAGAACAGCTCGTCGAGCTGGTCGCGCGCGGTTTCGACCGACACGCCGTAGGTCGGCGGCGCGCGCTGCTGGTCGAGCAGGTCGAGCAACTGCCGCACCTGCGGATCGAGTTCTGCCATCGTCACCGACATCGACGGCGGCGCGTGCCTTAGTCTTCGCTCCGAACCGATTACCGGAAAGAATAGCCAAACCTTTTCGTATGTCCGTTGGGTATCGACGACGATGAGTTCCGTGAGCGCCCTGGCCCAGCGACTCGCGGTGGTCGCGGGGTTCGAGGATCCACAAGTCGGTCTCGAACAGTACCCCACGCCGCCCGACCTCGCGGCCCACCTGATCCACGTCGCGGACCTGCAGGGCGACATCGAAGGCCGACCCGTGATCGATCTCGGCACCGGCACCGGGATGCTCGCGCTCGGTGCAGCACTCCGTGGGCCGGAGTCGGTCGTCGGGATCGATATCGATCCCGATCCGCTCCGGACCGCGCGAGCCAACGAGCGCCGGGTCGGCACTACTGCCGACGTCTCGTGGGTCCGGGCTGACGCGACCGACGCACCGCTTCGCTCGCGAGCCGAGTCGAACGTCGGGACCGACGACCCTCCCCACGAGAGTGACACGCCCACGACGGTCGTGATGAACCCGCCGTTCGGCGCGCAGAACGACAACGAACACGCCGATCGGGCGTTCCTCGCGACGGCAGCCCGAGTTGCCACGGTCTCGTACTCCGTTCACAACGCCAATAGTTCTGAATTCGTCGAGGCGTTCGCCGACGACAACGGGGGCGAGGTGACCCGGGCCTACGGAGCCGAACTCGATCTCCCACGACAGTTCGAGTTCCACGAGGCCGACTCCCGCACCGTGGACGCAGAGGTGTTCCGGATCACGTGGGAGTAATCTGCTCCGATACTCACTCGTAAGATTCGTGGCTCGCGATCCGGACACGTGTCTGCCCGGCGACGGCGTACAGGTGCTTCCCGTTCCGGTCGAAGGTGACGTTCGCTACCGCCGCGCTCGTCCCCTTTTTCGGCAGCGGAACGGAGCCGAGCGTTTCGTTGTTCCGGCTGACGACGAGATCGAATCCCGTTTTCTGCGGCACGAGCGAGACGTTCTTTCCCGCGATGACCGGCTCCGCGGTTGCGGGTGCCGAGCGGTACGCGAGCTGTCGGCCCTCACCGGGTCCGTCGAGGAACACCTTGTAGGCGTGGCCGCCGCCGACGACCTGCCACCCGTTTCGTTTGGCGGCCACGGTTTCGGACCAGCCCAGTCCGCCGAGCTTGACCGCCGACCAGCCGTCGAACGCCAGCTCGCTGGATTGGATCGCGGTAGTCCAGACGTGGCGGTCCTCGCTCTCGACGATCACGCCGCTGGCTCGTACCTGGGTCGTCTCCCCGAACGCCGAGATGTCGAACACCGACACCTTCCGGTTCGTGACGTTCTCGGCGTAGGTCACGGTGTAGTCCCGAACGGCGACATCGGCGTCGAGTCCCGGCTGGGGCCCGGCACCGGTCCCGGACGCGAACACTTCCTCGGCCGGCGTATCGACGGTCGTGAGGTTCACCGGAACGGCCGGCGCGGCGAGAACCGCAAGCGCGAGCACAATAACGCCCGCCGAGGCTGCGCGGCGTCTGATGGTCCCGTTGCCACCGAAATCGCCGACGCGCTCGATAATTCCGAGGCGCGGCATGTCCGGCCGCGGGAGCGCCAGCCGATCGGGGGCGGCGACACTCGCCGCGACGACGAGTGCGAGCCCGAAGACGAGCACCGCGCCGATCGCCCGGAAGAGCACGTACTCGCCGTTGCCACGGAACCAGTAGACCGCCCAGAGTGACTGCCCCACCGCAAACAGGAGGGTGCCAAGCCAGAGCCGACTCGCGGTGGGCCGGACGTCCCGATGGCGACAGAGCGCGACCCCGATCAGGACTCCAATGAGGAGGCCAATGGCGTGAGCCTGGATCGCGATCCCGGCCCACCACGGCGTTCCGAACGAGGGTTCGGCGTTCGCCTGCACCACCGGGTTCCGCATGGCGCGATACACGAGCTGAACGACGCCGCCGGCCGAGAGCGCGATCACCGTCGTCACCGGATAGCGCACCAGCGCGACCCCGGCGAACGCGAACACCACGCCCGAGAAGCCGATCACCGGCCCGATCGAGAACACACTGACCAGCAGTCCGACGACGATCGCTCCGGCGGGGATGGCGAGCGCACGAGCGTAGGGGTTGGTCCGGAGCGAGGAAAACGTCGCCGTACCGCGCTCGGTGGGGTAGTGTCCCCACGCGTACTCGACGATAACGCCGAACGTGCAAACGCCGACGAGGTTGCCGACGAGATGGGATGGACCGACGTGGGCGAACGACGCGACGCCCATCCCGAGGGGGTAGAGATACGACCACGCCCGGAACGGGACGACGACCGGCCAGTACCAGTTCGCCAGTCCGTTCTGGACGAACAGATACACCCAGAGCAGTCCTGCCACCGTGAGGAGCGTCCCCCACGGAACGCCAGCCAGAAAGCGCGCGCGGAGCGCCGGCCCCCATTTCCCGCGCCCGTCGAGACGATAGACGGCCCCCAGCGAGATCGCGGCCGCGAGGAGCACCGCGATCCGTGCGAGTGTCTGCCACGGGGCCATGACGACTCGAAGGACTGCGACGGTTTCACTCTGTCGCGTGCATATGTCGGACGATCGGTCCGATCACGGTCCGCCAGTCGTCAGTCGTCAGGTTGAAGCGCGCGACGCCGAAGAGAAGGTATGGATCTACGGGTCATCGAGAGCGAGGACGACGAGCTGTCGATCGAGATCGAAGGCGAGGATCACACGTTCATGAACGTACTCAAGGGCGCGTTGCTCGAAACGTCGGGTGTCATCGCCGCCACGTACGACGTGAACCCCGAGCAGTCGGGCGGCCAGACCGATCCCATTCTCACGATCCGGACCGAGACCGGCACCGAGCCGCTCGACGCGCTCGAAACCGGGGCCGATCGAGTCAGCGAGATGACGACGACGTTCCGCGACGCGTTCCAGGCGGCCTGAGACGGCGACTGCCTGCGGCGGCGAGTCAGTTCGCCGGCTGGCGCTTCGCTCGCAGCAGATCGATCGCGTCGCTCGCGAGGATATACCCGATGACGAGCAGCAGGCAGCCGAGTGCCGTCATCCAGACACCGACGATGCCGACGCTCGTATCGAGCGTCTGGAGGCCGTTCAGTTCGACCACGACACCGAGGGCGGCCGCACACACCGCACCGATCGCACGGACGGCAGCCGCACCGAACTCCGTTCCGAGTTCTAAAAGCGTCTCCTTCATCGACGCCGCTACTCGTCGTGGCCCGAAAGCAGTTGCGTTTCGAGCGGCCGAATCGAAACCGGTTTGATCGTCACCCGCTCGAACCACGTTATGGGTCGATACGGCGATCTGAACCACGAACGACTGACGAAATACGGCTTCGCACTGGGCGTCGCGCTGTTCGTTCTCGGAGCTGCTGGCTCCGCGTTCGGCCCTGCGGTGGCCGGACCGCTTCCCGGCTGGGAGCAAACCCTGCTTTTCGATAGCGAGGTGGCCGGTATTCTCGTCGCCTTTGTCTCGGTGTTCGGCTTCGGGATCGTCCTCCCGCTGACCGAGTGAGCTGCTGGACGGACATCCGAGTGAGGGGGTCGCACTGAGTTATAGGGGCTCTCACATCACAGGGTGCCGACCTGTTGGAGTCGCCGTGTGAGAGACATGACGCGTATCTCGCAGATCAGTTCGAGATCTTCGCTGACAACTATGACCATGGATTTCAGGATGTTCTGGAAAGCGTCAAAGTTCCTGCTTCAAATCCTATTGTGACACAGAATCGAGGAACTTCATCAGCAGCTCATTGAAATACTCTGGATCGTCGTCGTTTGCGTTGTGCCCCGCGTTTGGAATCACTCCGTATCGGCAGTTTTTGGTTCTCGCTCAGCCCACGAAGGGGCATCCCGAGCTACTGTTCCCGTTCGGTCGCTGTCTCCATGCGTTAGTAGGAGTGGTTTTTCAATGACGTAGCCTGGTTCTGAATGAAGCGCATTCGCGACCGCCTTCCACACCGTTATGAACTCTTGTTTCGAAAGCTGACTTGTCGCACGATAGGCTACCGCTTCGCACGCTCGGTCTCTGTCGTACGCTCGGCGATGACTTCCTTGAGGTGGTGATACGGCCAGATTTTGAACAGATAGGGTGAGAGTCCGAGAGCGAGAGGCTCCAGCCGTGGCGGAATACTCGTGATATCCGTCGCTCCGATCATCGCTCGACGAGCCGCGGCCCTCACAGCCGCACCGGAACGCTGCGGTCGGCGAGATACTCCTTTACCTCCCGGATCGAGTATTCGTCGAAGTGGAAGATCGACGCGGCGAGCGCCGCGTCCGCGCCCGCGTCCGTGAACACCTCGTGGGCGTCCGCGGGACCGCCACAGCCCGACGAGGCGATGACCGGCGTCGAGACCGCCTCGCAGACCGCCCGCGTCAGTGGGATGTCGTAGCCGTCCTTCGTCCCGTCGGCGTCGATCGAGTTGACGAACAGCTCGCCCGCACCGCGGGATTCGGCCTCGCGCACCCACTCGACGACGTCCCGGCCCGTGCCCTCGCGCCCGCCTTTCACCGTGCATTCGAACCAGCAGGACTCGCCGTCGACAGTGAAGAAGTGCTCGCCGGCCTCGTCGTACCGCCGGCGCGCGTCGACCGAGATCACGATGCACTGGCTGCCGAAAGCTGTCGCACCCTCGGTGATGAGATCGGGATTCTGGAGCGCGGCGGTGTTGATCGAGACCTTGTCAGCCCCGGCTCGGAGCGTCTCCCGGATGTCCTCGCGGGTGCGAATCCCGCCACCGACAGTCAGGGGAATGAACACCTCGTCGGCCACGCTCGACACCACGTCGAGCATCGTCTCGCGGCCGTCGGCCGAGGCGGTGATGTCGAGGAACACGAACTCGTCCGCGCCGGCCTCGTTGTACCGCCGCGCCATTTCGACCGGATCGCCGGTGTGTTCGAGGTCCTCGAAGTTCACACCGGTGTAGACCGCCGGCTCGCCGTCCTCGTCGAGATCGACATCGATACAGGGAATGATGCGCTTTGTCAGCATCCGATACCCGCTCTCGGACGGGCCGGGTGTTGACGGTTTCGACTGACTCGCTCGGTGACTTGGCCGACGATCATCGGTGTGATTTTAATAGCGCGGCTCCGTCGAGTCGGTATGAGCGACAACGACGACGCACCCACCGAACCTCGCGAGTCCGAACTCGGCCAGGAACAGGCGACCGACACCGAAGACGAAACGATGGCCGAGAGCGAGCGCGAGGAGCGCGATTCCCATCCCGACGCGACGGGCGACGGCACCCACGGCAGCGTCGAGCCGGTTGCGACCCGTGAAACCGCCCCGATGAGTGCGTTCACCGCCCGTCAGGTCGGTATCGGGGCCGTCGTGCTCGTCGTCGGCTTGGTCGTCACGTTCGCGATCCCGCTCGCGCTGGTCTGACGTCGAAACGCTTCTTTTCCCAGGCGGTGGCTATACACTACGAAACGGTCGAGAACGGCTGTAAAACGAGTTCGGATCACCCACCGAGTGGCGTTCAGTCGTCGGTCGCGAGCATGTCCTGGGCGACGTCCGCGAGTTCGTCGATATCGGCCGCTTGGAGCCGTTCGTTGCCGAGCAGCAGGCGGAGCCGCGGTCGACCCACATCGATCGGAACCTTCGTGGTGTCGATCAGCCCTTCGTCTTCGAGCCTGGTCTTCGTCCGGGAGAAGGTAGCCTTGCTCGCGACGCCGGTGTCCTCGCCCCATCGGCTGATGTCGTAGAGCTGGAGTTCGTGTTTCGCCGCGATCAGCAGGCTGATAGTCACCTCGTCGAGCCCGTCGCCGTTGCCGCGAGCGGCGTCGAGCGAGTCGAGCACGCGCCCGAAGTCCGCATCGACCTCGTCGCTGAACGTCTCGGCGAGCGTCTCGTGAACCCGCGAGATCGGTGGTGTCCGGAGCGAGAACGGTTCGGCCTCCTCGAACGCCGCCGCGTGTTTCTCCCGCGCGCTCCCAACGAAGTCGTCTTCGACGGTTCCGAGTCCCGCGACCAGCTCGCCGGCGGCCACGAGCGTGACCACCGTCTCGTCGGTCACGATCAGCGAGTTCATCCCGGTGGATTCGGTCGTTCGCAGCGAGAGCGTCTCGTCGGCGATGAGATCCGCGGTGATGCTAGCAACGATGAAATCCTCCATGACGCTCTTGAGTGTGGCCTCGACCGCGAGCAACCGAACCGTCGGCGGATCGTCGAGTTCGTCCAGCGTGTCGACGAGTTTCTCGACAGCACCTGCCGAGGGGAAGACCACGAACACCTCACCGGACGCCTCCGAGAGGACGGTACGATAGATCTCCGCATAGTCCATCTCGACACTCTTCAGTGATTTCATTGTACGTGAACCAAGGCACTCGCAGTATTTAATTTCACTGGCTTTGGACGCCCGAAACACCAAAAATCGAACGGCTCCGGTGACTTATCGGAAAACCAACAATTTTTGGATCGGTAACGACGATCGACCGCCTCCAAAACCGATCCGTACGATACGCCGGAGTTACAGGAGCGCCCCGAGCACGGCACCGGTGAGCAAGGAGAGAGCCAACACGCCGCTGGCGGTCGCGAGCGGCACCCGGCTACTGCGGACAGCGCGAGCGCCCCGGCGGGTGTCGGTTTCTGTCGAGAGCAGGAAGACGACGCCAGCGGTGGCGAACGCCAGCCCGATGACGAGTCCCCAGAGGAAGGTGAGCGCGGAGGCGTCGGCGATGGCGATCGCGACCATCCGGCTGAGGACGAACCCGGTGCCGGCGATGATCGGTGCGCTCCCGACGACGTTGGCTCGGTCGACGTCCCCCTGTGCACTGGGGACGAGCTTGCCCAGTAGCGACTGCCACGAGGATTGTAGTCGACGGCGACGACGCGACATATCTCCCTCGTCTGGCGGCCTCCGGTATAATTCTTTGTCAGACATATTTCTATATATTTACGTTTCTGAAGCCGGCACGCCCCGGTGGTTCCCAGTCGCTATCGTCTGCTTAGTCGAGCGGATCCTCGAGATCGCCGGTGATCGCTTCGAACGCGTCGGTCGCGGTCACGAGCCCGACCACCGACTCGTCGTCGGGGTCGACCACCATCGCGACCTCCTGGTGTTCGGCCTGGAAGCGGTCGATGAGGTCGCTGACCGGGAGATCCGCGGGGACAGTCACCGACGGGGTGGCGACGGATGCGATGTCGACCTCGCCATCCCGGAGGGCGTCGACGTTCGTGAGCACCTCCGGTGTGTAGACGACGCCCACGAACTCCTCCAAGGATTCGCCGACCAGCGGGAATCGGGTGTGCTGGCGTTTGGTCATGAGCTCGAGGTTGGCCCCGATCGACTCTTCGGTCGAGAGCGCGACGATCCCCTCGCGCTCGACCATCACCTCCGCGACCGAGACGTCGCCGATTTCGAGTGCGTTGATCACCTCCTGTTCGCGCTCGTCGGAGAGCTCGCCCCGGCTCAGCAACGTCCCCATCCGGCTCCGGATCTCGCCCCGCGAGGCGGGACGCTCCGCGCCGTCTTCGCCCTCCTCCATCTCCTCTTCGGCCCACGAGCGTGAGATCTCGACGCCGAAGACACCCAGAATCGCCTTCGCCACCCAGTCGGCCAGCCGGATGATCGGGCCCAGCGCCCGCGTCCACCAGTAGAGCAGCGGCGCGCCGTATCGCGCGACGGTCTTCGTCCGCTCGATGCCGAGGTAGGTGGGGGCCTGCTCACCAACGATCACGTGGAGCAGGTTGATCACGAGCAGCGCGAGCGCGACCGAGAGGGCAGTGTGGCCGGCCTCGCCCCCGCCGCCGAGCAGGCTCCCGAGGCCGGCCGCGCGGACTGCCGGGTCGAGCACCGCCGCGAGTGCAGGTTCGGCCACGAAGCCGAGCCCTACGCTCGAGATCGTGATTCCGATCTGACACCCCGAAAGGTAGATCTCGAGCTGTTCAGTCATCTCCCACGCGCGCCGCAGACCACGGTGCTCCTGGAACTCGGCCTCGTCGAACTGCCGAACGCGGGTCATGGCGAACTCGGTAGTGACGAAAAATCCGTTCGAGAACAGCAGCGTCAGCCCCGCGAACAACTGAAGCAACGTCGTGGACTCGACCATCTGCCACGCGTTCTCCGCCACGAGTGGTAAACACGGTGGTGTCGCAGTGAACGGTCGCCGCCGACCCGACCATTTTTATCCAATGGGACCGCTTCACACACCAAGTCCTCCATGCGATCCACGAAAGTTGCCGCGGTGCTCGTTGTCGCCCTCTGTGTGGCCGGGACGGCCGCCGCACTCCCGACGGAGTCCGTCCGATCACAGCAGCCTCAGCAGGCCCAACAGGGAGTTTCGAATCCGAACGCGACCCTGGTGTTCTCCGAACAGACCACGAACGGGTCGGTGGTGCGACTCAACACGGCCACCCTCTCGCAGGGTGGGTTCGTCGCGATCCACGACACGAGCCTCACTGCGAACAACAGCACCGTCGGTAGCGTCATCGCGGTCTCACAGCGACTCAGCCCCGGACCGCACCAGGACGTCGTCGTCCCGCTCTACGCGGTCGACGGACGGAACTTCAACGAGTCGCGACTCGCCGCAAACGGCACGCTGGTCGCGATGGCACATTTCGATTCGAACGACAACGGCGAGTTCGATTTCGTCGCCACCAACGGGAGCACCGACGGCCCCTACGTCGAGGGAGTGCGGGCCGTGACCGACAACGCCTCGATCTCGGTCCGTCCGGCGGCGGACGACACGACGGATGGTGGAATCCTCGGTGGGGTGGGTCCCATCGCCGTCACTCTGGCGTTGGTCGTCGTCCTCGCACTCCTCGGCGGTGCGGCCGTCGTAGCGCGCCGGCGTCAGTGAGATCGACTCCCGGTGGAGGACGAGAACGGGTTACTGCTCTGCGGCCCGCTCGCGCCACGTGACGACCCATCCACGCACCGCCGCAAGGCCGGGACGGCCGTCACGAACCCAGACCACGAATGCGACCGCGACGAGTGCGATCTGGAGGGCGAAAAACGGCGTGAACTCCACGCCCAGAACGCGCGCCACAAACCCGGCGCTGGTGTCGTACGGTGGCAGATCGAGCAGCGGCCAGCCGAGATACGCGAGATACTGGTAGTCGCCGGAGACGAAGGAGAGAACGCCGTCGGCGAACGGGTGCGAGAGGTAGCCCACCGCGAACGCGATACCGACCGTGGAGTGGTCGTGTCGGCGGGCGTACCACACCACGAGGCCACAGATCACGACGGCGGTGAGCAGCGAGTGTGTGAGCGACCGGCCGCTCGCCAGCACACCGAACGTCCACGCCAGCGGCTTGTCGACGAGATCGGGAAACTGCGTCCCGAACGCGACGGCGAGCGTCGCCACACTGCCAGGCACCCGGTCGAACTGCCATCGACTCAGTCCGGAGTACAACAGATAGCCGACGGCGAGATGTCCCCACGGCCACATACTCACCGATAGCGACGGCGGGGGTTTACCCGCTTCGAAGCCGGCGCGGCCAAAGCTGAGACGCCGGCAAACGTTGGGAGACGGAAGATCTCACCGAACAGGGATCACGTTCTCGTCGAGCGAGCGTGGGAAATAGGTCAGCTGTTCGGTGCCTTCCTCGGTGACGACGATCGTATCCGAGTGGCGATAGCCCGCCTCGCCCGGGATGTAGATGCCCGGTTCGATCGTGTAGACGTGACCGGGCTGCATCACCTCGTCGCTGCCGCGATCGATGAATCCGCGTTCGTGACCTTCGAGACCGATGTTGTGGCCGGTGTGGTGCTGGGCGTGCTCCGCGAAGCCGCGATCGGCGAGCACGTCGTGAACCGCACCGTCGACGTGCGCACAGGCGACGCCCGGTCCCGACTCCTCGATCGCGGTGGTCTGGGCCGCGAGCATGGCCTCGAAGCGCTCCCGATCTTCGGGACTAGGTTCACCGAGGAACATCGTGCGTTCGAGCTCGCTCACGTAGCCGCCGACGTTCGCGGTCGCGCCCGTGACGAGGACGTCGCCTTCCTCCAGTCGGCGATTCTCGGTGAGGCCGTGTGGGAGCGCGGTGTTCGGCCCCGAGAGGAAGCCACACGAGGCGGGGAACCCCCCGCGGAGGCGCGAGTCGTAGCGCTCGCCGAGCGTGTCGAGCATCGCCATCGAGGCGTCGAGGCTGGCGCGCTTGGCCACCCAGAGCTCGTGTTTTCCCGGCTCAGCGTATTCCGCGAGCTTCCGGTGTGCGAGATTCCCCCACTTCGCCGATCGCCGCAGAAGGCCGATCTCTCCAGCCGATTTCGTCTTCCGCCAGTCGGTGACCCACTCGACGGTTTCGACGTCGACGCCCGCGAGCTCACCGAGTGACGGCCCACTGTACCCCCAGTGGCCTGGCGCACCGTCCGAATCGGCCGCGATGCGCTCCGCACCGAGGTCGTCGAGCATCGTTCGGATCGTCGCTTCGGGGGTCCGTGATCGGTGTTCGTGGTACGTCTCGTGGGGAGTGGCGTTCTCCGCGTCGTCTGCGTCACCGATTCCCGGATAGTCGTAGTACCCATGAACGCGCTCGATCAGCGGGAAGTCGTCGCTCTCGGCGCGGTCGCGTTCGAGCCGCGGCACGGTGATTGCGACTGTCTCGTCGGTGACGGCGAGACACACCGGACGCTCGGTCTGGAGGTGGTGAAACCCCGACACCCATTCGATGGCGGTCGCCGAGAACAGACAGAGCGTGTCGCGGTCGGTCGTCGCGAGTTTCTCACGAACACGTTCGATCCGGCGCTCGAACTCGGCGGGTGGGACTGTCGTCGGTGCCATACACTCTGGACCGACGGCGACACCATGAGTGTTCTCCCGTTTCGCTCCACGACGACGATCCGAGCGCTGTCGACCAGCAGAGCGAAGTTCGTGCGTGGAAGACGGGGAAGCGATGACGGGTCGACGACGAACGAACGCCGAATCATGCTTGCCCGGAACGGGCGTCCACTGATCGTGCCCGTTAGTGATCGCGAGGACCGCCACGGACTCGACGAGACGCGCAACTACCTCGCTGCGGCGCTCGGACGGTTCGTCCCGCAGCGCCTTGCGCGCGCGGCGTTACACGTCTCGATCGAGACCGGCCGAGAGCGCTACGCTCGGGGGGAGCCGATCGCGATCACCGCCACGTTCACCAACCGGCTCCCCGTCCCGATCACGGTCCGAACGCCGCGCCAGCGGCGCTGGGGATGGAGCGTCGACGGCGAGCTCGAAGCGAGCGACGAAGCCCGCTACACCCGTTCGAAACCGAGCAGCTTCGGGTTTCGCCCCCGCGAGCGAAAGCGTTTCGAGTGGGAGTGGAACGGCCGGTTCGAACGAACCACCGAACGTCAGTGGGTGACGGCCGAGCCCCGCGAGTACGAGATTTCCGCGTTCGTCGCGCTCGACGGCGACACGCGGCCGTCGGCGACGACGACTGTGCGGATCGAGTGACGGAAGCGAACTCGCGAGCTACTCGCGATGGAGATGACAGGCTGCGAAGTGAGCCCCGGAGCCGTGCTCGGGCTCGATCTCGTAGGTCGGTTCCTCCTGCGCGCAGATGCTCTGCTGGGCGAAGTTCTCGTCGAGCAAGCGGTCGGCTTCCGCCCAGTCGTCCGAGAGCACGTTTTCGACCGCCCGGTCGACGATCGTGGCCGCCTCGCCCGCAAGCGACACGTCCTCGAAGAAGCGGTGGCGAAGCGACCGTTCGCCTTCCGGTTCGAACGTTCGACGGTCGACCGCACGCATGAACGCCCGCACGGCCTCCCACTGGGAATCGGTGAGATCGTACTCAGGCGGGCGGATGAGCTCGGGACAGCGCGTCCGGAATCGACACCCGGAGGGCGGGTTGATCGGGCTCGGAACGTCGCCTTCGAGCACGCCGCGGGTCCCCTCTGCACGCGGATCGGGGACCGGGATCGACGACAGCAGCGCCCGCGTGTAGGGGTGTTGTGGGTTCTCGAACAGCTCCTTTTTTTCGGCGAGCTCGACGAGCTGACCCAGATACATCACCGCGACCCGATCCGAGATGTACCGGATCACGGAGAGATCGTGGGCGATGAACAGGTACGTGAGTCCGAACTCCTCTTGGAGGGCGTTCATCGTGTTGAGCACCTGGGCCTGGATCGAGACGTCGAGCGCGCTCACGGGCTCGTCACACACGATGAAGTCGGGGTTGACCGACAGCGCCCGCGCGAGGTTGATCCGCTGGCGCTGTCCGCCCGAGAAGGCGTGCGGGTGGCGATTGTAGTGCTGGGGATCGAGTCCGACCTTTTCGAGCAGTTCGTGCGCACGGTCCTCCCGGCCTTCGGCGTCGAGCATCCCGTGGGCTTTCATCGGCTCCTCGACGATGGAGCCGACCTTCATCCGGGGGTCGAGGCTCGACTGGGGATCCTGGAAGATCATCTGCATGTCCTGGCGCTGCGCGCGCAGCTCCTCGCCACTCATCTCGGCGAGGTTCGATCCCTTGAAGTAGACGTCACCATCGGTCGGGTTGAGCAGTCGAAGGATGGTTCGTGCGAGCGTGCTCTTGCCACAGCCGGATTCGCCGACGAGTCCGAGGGTTTCGCCCTCCCTGATTTCGAAGGAGACATCTTCGACCGCGCGCACCTCCTCCGAATCGAAAAACCCGGAGAGGAACCCGCTCCCTTGGTCGAAGTGTTTGGTCAGTCCGTCGACTTCGAGCAGCGCGTCGGTGCCGGACGTCCGGTCGGTCGCGCCGCCGACCTCGGTCCCGTCGTCGGTTTCGGCCGGTGATCGGGCGTCACTCATCGGTCTCACCCCTGCGACGCCCACCGTCGGCAGTGAGGTCCGCACCGAACCCGGCCTTGGCGTCGCTGGCGATCGGGTCGCTGTCCCAGTAACCGACGTCGAACGCATCGTGCATCAGACACGCGGCGCGGTGGGGCGGATCACCCGGCTCGGTGACGTCGCGCGCGTCCGGATGTGCTCGAACGCACACCTCGCGCGCGTCCGGACACCGAGTGTGGAACCGACAGCCGGAGGGCGGATTGATCGCCTCGGGCATGACGCCCTCGATGGGCGAGAGTTCGCCGACCGTTTCGTCGGGGCGAGGGATGGATTCGAGCAGCGCCTGCGTGTAGGGGTGTTTGGTGTCGTAGAACAGCTGCTCGACATCGGCCTGTTCGACGATCTCGCCGAGATACATCACGTTCACGCGGTCGCAGATCTCCGCGATCACGCCCATGTCGTGGGTGACCCAGACGAAACTGGTGTCGTACTTGTCCTGGAGATCGTCGACGAGATCGAGGATCTGGCCCTCGACCGTGACGTCCAGCGCGGTGGTTGGCTCGTCGGCGATGATGAGGCTCGGCTCACACGACAGTGCCATTGCGATCAGCACCCGCTGGCGCATCCCGCCGGAGAACTGGTGTGGGTAGTCGTCGTAGCGGTTCTCGGGTTCGGGGATGCCGACCTCCCGGAGCATGTCGATCGCCTCTCGTTTCGCGGCGTCCGCCCCGAGATCGCGGTTGATCTCGATGAACTCCCGGAGCTGGCCGCCGACGGTGAACACGGGGTTCAAACTCTCCATCGGATCTTGGAAGATGATCGCGATCTCCCGGCCCCGGATGCGTTCGCGCATCGTGGCGTTCGAGAGCATCTCGTCGCGCTGGACGAGTTCGCCATCCGATCGCTCCTCGACGCCGAACAGCGTCTCGCCGCGAAACGTGACTTCGCCACCGACGATCTCGCCGGGACTCTCGACCAGCCGGAGCAGGCTCGACGCGGCGACGCTCTTGCCCGCCCCGCTCTCGCCGACCAGCCCCACGATCTCGCCCTCGTTCACCGTAAAGGAGATACCGTCGACGGCACGAACGACGCCTTCCTCGGTGAAGAAGTGGGTCGTCAACTCTTCGACGCGTAGTAGTGGTTCCTGACTCATGATGTCGTCCTGTTTCGTCTCGTGATCGCGACTGTCTCTCCGACGGTCGATCGCTGCCGGTGTTGCGACCGGTCTCCAGTGGTTGCTGTCCGATGCATCTCAGTTGTTGAGCCGCGGATCGAGCGCGTCCCGGAGCCCGTCGCCGAAGAGGTTGAACCCCACGACGGTGATCAGAATGGCGAGCCCCGGCCAGAGGCTGAACCAGATGCTCTGGAGCATGTAGTTGCGCGACTGGGCGAGCATCTGTCCCCACGAGGGTGTCGGTGGCTGGACCCCGAACCCCAGGAAGGAGAGTCCGGCCACGATGATGATGCTCACGCCGACCTGGAGGGTGGCCTGCACCAGCACGGGTGCGAAGCTGTTCGGCACGACGTGCCGGAAGATGATGTTGCGGTCCCTGACTCCCGCCGCGCGGGCGGCTTCGACGTAATCCTCCTCGCGCACGCTGAGTACGCGCGAGCGTATCAGCCGCGCGAACACCGGTATCGAACCGATGCCGACCCCGATCATCGCGAAGAGGAGATCACGCCCGAACACCGACATGAACGTGATCACGAGGATCAGGAAGGGGATGGCGTACAGCGTCTCGACGCCGCGCATCAACACGTCGTCGACCCACCCGCCGTAGTAGCCTGCCACCGCGCCCACGACCACGCCGCCGAACAGCCCGAACGCGGTCGCGATGAACCCGACCTGGATCGCGATCCGTGTCCCGTAAAACAGGCGCGCGAGGATGTCGCGGCCACGGTTGTCGGTGCCGAGTGGGTGTTCCCACGTCCCGGTACCAAGTCCGTTCTCGACCCCGACAGGAGGCAACAGCGCCTCGACGGTCACTGGGTCGGTCGCGGGGTTGACCCAGAACGTGCTCGCGAACCAGTAGTCGAGCAGCTTCGCGTCGACGTACGCGAACACCGCGACCGCGGTCATGAAGCCGATGATGAACAACCCCGCGAGCGCGGTCGGGTCGCTTCGGACTTGAGTGAGGGTGTAGCGCCACCCCACCCGAGATTCGACCGCGCGTTCGCTCTCGTCGGCTCCACTCTCCTCGGTCTGACCCGAGGAAAGCATCTCGTCGGATTGGGTATCACTCGTTGCCATGTCAGTCCCGTTCACCGTAGGAGACGCGCGGGTCGACGTACGCGTAGGAGAGATCGGTGATGATCACTCCGATCACGAACGCCAGCCCGAAGACGATCGTCGTTCCCATTATCAGTTGGTAGTCCTGGTTGTAGACGCCGGTCAGGATGAGCGTCCCCATCCCGTTGATGCTGAACACCGTCTCGGTCAGCACCGCACCGCCGAGCGCGGTCGAGAGATTCAATCCGAGCACCGTCAACACCGGCAGCTGTGCGTTGCGGAACGCGTGTTTCCTGAGGATCGTGGTCTCGGAGACGCCGTAGGCCCGCGCGAGTCTGACGTACTCCTCCGAGAGGGTTTCGAGCATCGAGGAGCGTTCGATCCGCGTGATCGCCGCCATCTGGAGCGTCCCGAGCGAGAGCGTCGGCAGGATGAGGTGTCTCGCCGACGTGACCACCACGTCGAGACGCGTCGACGCCCCCTCGACCCGGAGCGGATGCGCCCACGGCAGTATCAGGTTCGTCGCGGGGAGCCACCCGAGCTTGAACGCGAAGACGATGATGAGCATCAGCCCGATCCAGAAGGAGGGCGTGCTCACGCCGATCAGCGCGACGACCCGCGAGATGTGGTCGGTCGGCTTGTTCCGTCGCTGCGCCGAGAGGACGCCGAGCGGGATCGACGCCACGATAGCGAACGTGAAACTCGACAGCAACAACAGCAGCGTCACCGGCAGCCGCTCCATGATCTTCTGAGTGACGGGCACCCCATAGTAGAGGCTCTGGCCGAGGTCTCCCTGGACGACGCCCGCGAGGTAGTTGAAGTACCGGACGTACAGCGGCTGATCGAGACCGTATTTCGCCTGGATCGCCGCGACTTGTCCCGGTGTCGGCGACGGACCGAGCATGATGCGTGCCGGATTGCCGGGGATGGCGTTCGAGAGGAGGAACGTGATCGTCACGATACCGATCAACACCGGTATCGCCTGGAGTAGCCGTCGGGCGGTGTAGCGAGCTAGCCCCACGGCTCACCCCCGTAGCGGCGGTACGTGGGTACCGTTCGTGTGGTTGTCGTGTCAGTCATGATGGGATACGAACGAAATCGAAACGCTTCGGCCGGAACTACTTCTCGACCGAGACGTTGTTGTAGCCGGTGGCGATGCTGAAGCTGCCGACCGGGTGTGACGTGAAATCCTTGACGTAGTTTTTCACGCCGAAGCTGTTCTTGAGGTTGTACGCCGGCAGGTTCACCCGGTCTTCGAGGAGGGTCGTGATGGCCTGCTGGTACAGTTTTTTTCGCTCTCCTCTGTCGGTCGACTTCCGGGCGTTCACGATCGCAGAGTTGACCTCGTCGTTCTGGTAGAACACGCCCTGGCCGACACCCGCCTGGGATTGGGCGAACAGGAAGTACATGAACGAGTCGGGATCGGGCGTGCCCGACCACCCGAGCGTGTACATGTTGTAGTCGTTGGGGTCGCCCGTGACGTACCTGTCGAGGAACGTCCCCCAGTCGAGTCGCTGGACGGTCGCGCCGTAGCCCGCCTCTTTCAGCCCGTTGGCGACGCTGGTGCCGATCTGTTCGCGCTTGTCGTCCGGCGGGACGATGATCTTCGCGTTCCAGTTGTCCGGGACGTTGTCGTTGTCGTCGAGCATCGACTTCGCCTTGTCGACGTCCTTGTCGTGGGGGATCTTCTTCCACTCCTCGATCGGCATGTCCCAGTCGTCGACGAGGACCTTCGGCAGCGGGCTGTACTGGCGGAGCCCGGTCGGTTCGACGAAGTTCGAGACGGCCTGATCCATCGAGACCGCGTAGTCGATCGCCTCGCGGACCTTCGGATCCGCGGTCGGCCCCTTCTTGCAGTTGAACGCGAGATAGAAGTAGCCGACGCCCGGGACGGCGTCGATCGACGCGTTGCCCATGTTCTTCACGGTGTTCCACGACTTCGGCGGGATCTCCTCGATGACGTCGTTCTCGCCCGATTTGAGGGTGGTGACCCGGGTGGTCCCCTCCTCGACCGGCACGAACTCGATCCCCGAGAGGTTCGGCGTGGGATCGCCCCAGTAGTCGTCCCACCGCTTCACCCGTGCGAAGTCGCCTTCCTGCCACCCCTCGAAGGTGAACGGCCCGGCCCCGACCGGGTTTTTGGTGTTGAACGCCTGCTTGTTCTGCTCGCGGACCGACTTCGGCACGACGTTGGCCGCGAGATAGCTGTTGAACGCCCCGAAGGGGTACTTCAGATCGAACTGGACCGTCTTCTCGTCGACGGCCTCGGCAGTGTCGATCATGTTGAAGTTGGCGGCGTTCTCGGTCTCCTCCTTCACCGGGGCGGTGAAGGTGTACGCCACGTCCTCCGCGGTCACCGGGTCACCGTTGTGGAACGTCGCGTCCTCGTTGAGCGGGACGACGTAGCGTTGGCCCCCGTTCTCGACTTCGGGCTGCTTCGCTGCGATCTGCGGAACGATCTTCTTGCCCGCCTCGTTCCACTCGTACAACGGATCGAACACCAGTGAGGCGACCTGATCCGAGGGAACGTCGTTCAGGACGATCGGATCGAACTCGATCGGACTCTTGACCTGGGCGAACGTGAGCTGTCCGCCGCTACCGCCACCACCACCGCCGCTTTCGTTGGCGCTACCGTTTCCGCCACCGCTACCGTTTCCACCGCCCCCGCCACTGCCGTTTCCGCTACCGTTCCCTTCGTCAGGGGCGGTGGCGCTCTGACAACCGGCCAAACCGGCGATGCCGATCGCGCCGGTCCCCTGTAGGAGGCGGCGTCTGGTCACGTCGTATGTCGTCTGTTTGTCCGTCATGAGCTGGTTTGTTCCTCGGTAACGCGTTCTTCCCGGAGCTATTGTAAATGTTTTATGGCCGGGGTCGTCCCAGGAACTGTCGACACAACGGATAGAACGGACGATCGGGCCGGCGAACGTCGGTGTGGAGCTGGTTCGGCGACCTACCGCTCCCACTCCTCGCGGAGATCCGTGGCGTCGCGCTCGTGATCGAAGACGTGCTCACCGTCGACGAACACGTGTTGGGCGGTCGAGTCGAACGCGTAGAACTCGTCGTCCCACACCGCGAGGTCGGCGTCAGTGCCTTCTTCGAGCGTCCCGACGCGATCCCCGATCCCGAGAATTGCGGCCGGATTCTTGGTCACGGTGTCGAGCGCGGCGTCGGCGGGGAGTCCCTCCCGAACCGCGAGACCCACACAGACATCGAGATGTTGCTGGGGCAGGACGGGCGCGTCGGTCTGGATCGCGACGGTCACGCCCGCCTCGTGGAGCAGGCCTGGCGTCTCGAAGGTGATGTTCGACAGCTCGTACTTGGTTGCGCTCGACGCGCTCGGCCCCACCACGGCAGGAACGTCGCGTTCGGCGAACTCCTCGGCGATCAGGTGGCCCTCGGTCGCGTGCTCGATCGAGAGGTTCTCGATCCCGAACTCTTCGGTTATTCGGAACACCGTCATGATGTCGTCGGCCCGGTGGGCGTGGACTCTGAACGGGAGATCGCCCTCCAAGACTCGCACGAGATGTTCCATTCCGAGATCGCGCTCGAACGGGTCGCCCTCCTCGGCGGCGTGATCACGCCGGTTCTGGTAATCCTCGGCGCTCATCAGTGCCTCTCGGAGTGTAGCCGCGACACCCGAGCGGGTCGCGGGCTCGCGGTCGTACTCCTCGCCGTGGACGCGCTTGGGATTCTCGCCCATCGCGGCCTTCATCCCGTCCTCACGGAGGAACATCTCGTCGGCGAGGTTCCCGTGGGTCTTCATCGAGCAGATCACGCCGCCGATCACGTTCGCACTCCCCATCCGGGCGCTCACGGTCGTCACGCCACTCCGGACGGCGTGATCGAGCTCCTCGTCGTGGGGATGAAACCCGTCGAGCGCCGAGACGTGCGGCGTCACTGGATCGGTCAACTCGTTGATGTCGCCGTCCTCGGGCTCGCCCCACTCGGCCATCCCGGCGTGGCTGTGAGCGTCGATCAGGCCCGGTGTGACGTGGTTCCCATCGCAGTCGAGGACGTTCGCCCCGTCGGGAACGTCGATATCGCCCACTGCGCTGATCTCGCTGCCCTCGACGAGCACGCCGCCCTCGACTGTCCCGCGATCGGTCGCCGTGTGAACGATTGCATTGGTGAGTGCGTACACGACGTGGACGAGGCAAGATTCACACTAAAGCGCTCGGATCACCCGCCCGAATCTCCGGCGATCAGATCGTGTCGTCGGGATCGTGCTCGTCGGCCATCCGGCGTACTTCGTCCGCATACCGTTCCTGAACGTCGGTCTCCGTTACGGCTTCGAGGTTGTCCGGCGAGACGTCCTTGGCGGCAGTCACTCCGTCCATATCGATCGCCTGGGCCGCGAGCTCCCGCCGGAAAATCTGATCGCCCTCGGTCGTCGCGTACTTGAGGACGATGAGATCGCGGTTGTTGTAGCCGCGCTCGACGAGCCACACGCGGACGTCGTCTGCCGATGGCATGAGCACACGAACGGGAACCGCGATGTTAGTCGTTCGGTCTCGACGACCCGAATCGTGGATCGGTCGGATCGCCTGCTGGCACCGAACGAGGATTTTAAGCCGTCAGTTCGCGTCGCCGTACCATGAGCGTCGTTTTGCTCGCCCACGAGCAGTTCCCCGATCGAGCGAAGACCGCGGTAAGCATTCTCCGGTACGGCGACACCGAGATCACCGCCGTTCTCGACCGCGACAACGCCGGCAAGCGCGTCGGCGACTTCCTTCCCGACGTGCAGGACGCACCGATCGTCGCCGGGATGGACGACGTCCCGGCGTGTGACGAACTGATCGTCGGCATCGCACCCATCGGCGGCGGGTTCGAGGACTCGTGGCGGCCCGACGTCCGGCAAGCCCTCGAACGCGGCTGTGACGTCACTGCCGGCCTTCACTACTTCCTCGAAGACGACGAGGAGTTCCGCCGCCTCGCCGACGAACACGACTCTGAGCTCTGGGACGTCCGCAAACCGCCCGCCGACCTCACGGTGAGCGATGGAGTCGCCGCCGACGTCGACGCCGAGATCGTGCTGACTGTGGGCACCGATTGCTCGGTGGGCAAGATGACCGCGACGCGCGAACTCTACGAGGCCGCACGCGACCGCGGCGTGGACTGCGGGTTCATCCCCACCGGCCAGACCGGGATCATGATCGAACGGTGGGGACTGCCGATCGACCGCGTGATAAGCGACTTCGCCGCCGGCGCGGTCGAGAAGATGATCCGTGAACGAGGTGACGATCACGATTACCTCTTTGTCGAGGGCCAGGGCTCGATCATCCATCCTGCCTATTCGGGCGTCACCTGTTCGATTCTCCACGGCGCGATGGCTGATAAGCTAGTCCTCTGCCACGAGGCCGGTCGCGAGGCGATCCACGGCTACGAGGACGTTTCGCTCCCTTCGCTCCCGACGTACGTCGACCTCTACGAGGATCTCGCGGAGCCGGTCCACGAAACGAACGTGGTCGCGGGCGCGCTCAACACCCGCAACGTCGAGACCGACGACGCGGCCCGTACTGCAGTCGCCGACTACGCCGACGTGATCGACGTGCCAGCGACCGACCCGGTCCGGTTCGATATCGACGACGTCCTGGAGGCGATCCTGTGACGCTCGACACCGAGTTCGAGCGGGTGACGCTCGATCTCGACGACCCGTTCACCATCTCACGTGAGACGCAGACGGTCGCCGAGAACGTCGTGGTGCGCATCACCGACGCCGACGGAACGACCGGGATCGGGGCCGCCGCCCCCTCCTCACATTACGGCGAGACTGCGGACACCGTCGAAGCGGTGCTCCCGGATCTCCTCGCGGTCGTCGAGGATGTCGACGATCCCCACAGTCTGGATCGGATCGAGCGCCGGTTGCGGGAGACGGTTCGAGCGAACCCCGCCGCGCGGTGTGCGATATCGATCGCGCTCCACGACCTCGTGGGCAAGCGCCTCGATCTCCCGCTCTATCGCTACTGGGGGCTCGATGCCGACGAGACGGTATCGACCTCCTACACCATCGGGCTCGACAGTATCGAACGGATGCGCGAGAAGACGGCTACGGCAGTCGACGCCGGCCACTCGGTTCTGAAGGTCAAACTCGGCACCGAGCGTGACCGCGAGATCGTCGACACGGTACGAACGGCGGCCCCCGACGCCCGGATCCGGGTCGACGCGAACGAGGCGTGGACGCCCCACGAGGCGGTCGACATGATCGACACCCTCGCCGCTTTCGATGTGGAGTTCGTCGAACAGCCCGTTCCCGCCGAGAATTCAGAGGGGCTCGAATACGTCCACGAGCGCTCGACGCTCCCGATCGCGGCCGACGAGTCGTGCGTGACGCTCGCGGACGTTCCCCGGATCGCCGAGCGCGCGGACATCGCGAACATCAAACTCATGAAATGCGGTGGGCTCCGCGAGGCGAAACGGATGATCCACACCGCCCGCGCACACGGACTGGAAGTCATGCTTGGCTGCATGATCGAGTCGAACGCCGCGATCGCGGCCGGCTGTCATCTCGCGCCGCTGCTCGATTACGCCGACCTCGACGGCTCCCTACTGCTCGCCGACGACCCGTACGACGGCGTCCCGATCTCCGGCGGCGAGATCGATCTCGCCGGGACGGACCGTCCGGGAACGGGCGCGCGAGCGGCAGAGTAGCCGCGAGCGTCAGGCGAGCAGCGCGACACAGCCGGCGGCGACGATGCGCGCCACGCCGACGACCTCGTCGGTGTGGACGAACTCGCCGGCCCCGTGGATGTTCGCGCCGTCGGGGCCGACGATCACGGTCGGAAGGCCGGCGCGATGGCCGAAGTAGTTGAAATCGCCGACGCTCGAAAAGTACCCGATGGCCGGGTCGTCGCCGGTGACAGCCTCGACGCCGGCCCGCAGCGCACCCACGAGCGGATCGTCGGCGTCGGTGACGTACGGCCCGTAGCGAACGTCCGGCGCGGGCGCTTCCCGAAAGTCGATCTCGACGCCGGAATCGAGGTTGAGGTCAGCGACGACTGCCTCGGCGTCGGCTCGAACCACGTCCTCGGTTTCGCCGACGACGACGTGCCGATCGACCAGCAGACGACAGGCTTCGGGGACCGAGAGCGTTTCACCCCCGCCTTCGATCTTGAGCGGGCAGACCGACCCATCGCCGAGCTGTTCGTGCGACCCGACCTCGATGCCGGTGAGGGCGTCGGCCAAACGACCCGCATCGACCACCGCGTTCGTCCCCTTGTGTGGCTGTGAGCCGTGTGCAGCCTCGCCGGTCACGGTGATGTCGTAGAGAAATCGTCCACGCGCGCCGAGCAGCAGTGCGGGGTTTTCGATGTCCCGCTGGGCGAGAATCGGCCCGGGCTCGGTGACGATGGCGGCGTCACAGTCGTCGGTGACAGAGTCACGAATGAGCTGGTTCGCGCCCAGCCCGTAGGGGCCCTCCTCGTCGACGACGGCGGTAAAGAGGACGTCGCCCGCAAGGTCGATGCCGGCCGCGGCGAGGGCGTCGAACGCGACCATGATGCCCGCGAGCCCGCCTTTCATGTCACAAGCCCCCTGGCCGTAGAGCTTGCCGTCCTCGATGCGCCCCGAGAGCGGGTCCTCCTCCCACGCCTCGACGAGTTCGACGGTGTCCATGTGAGCGTTCAACAGCAGCGTCGGCGCGTCGGGGTCCGTGCCCGTCAGGCGCGCGAGGACGTTGTTGCCCTCGAAGCCCGTGATGTCGGGTTCGCTCACCGCGTGATACTCGGGATCGAGTTCGCGTTCGTCGAGCCAGTCGTAGACGAACTCGGTGATCGCCTCCTCCTCGAAGTACGGGCTCCGGATGCGGACGAGCTCCTGAAGGAGTTCGATGGTTTCGTCGTGGTCGATCCGCTCCGCGATCGCATCTGGGTCGGTCGTCGCGGTGTCGGGCGCGTCGGCGGGAGCGTCAGTCATCCGCAGTCACGTCCTGAATGTCGGGGTCGTACTCGTCGGATGGCACACCTGGCAGCGTGTCGAGGATCGCCTCGACGTCGGTGCCGGCCTGCTGCCCGCGATACCAGTAGACGCCGAACACGATCAGGCCGACGACGATCCACGGGACGTACACCGTGAGCGACCCCTGGTAGGCCTGGGTGAGCAACAAGAATGCACCGAGCGTGCCGACCACGCCCGAGACGAGGAGCCCGCCACCGAGATCGAACCCGGCCTGGTCGACCACGTCCGGCCTCGCGTAGCGGGCGTAGAGCAGCGTCACCGAGACGGCGAAGTACGCGATGAGGTAGCTGAACGTGGCGATCTTGATCGCCTGATTGAGTCCCGTGGTGTAGAAGGTCAGCGCCGAGGAGACGACGTAGAGCGTGAGCAGCGACCAGTGGGGCGACCCGAACCGATCGCCGACCGCCGAGAACCACTGCGGGAACACCTCGTCCCACGACCACGAGTACGGCATCTTGATCCCCGCCGCCATGACCGCGTTCACGCTGGAGGCGGTCGCAAGGAGGCCGCCGATGGCGACGATGGCCGAGGCGTCCGCGCCCAAAAACGCCTCGGCGGCATCGGACAGCGGGCGGGCCGACTCGGCGAGCACGGTGTAATCCGCTACGACACCGTAGATGACCGCCGCCGTCCACATGTACAAAACTGTGAGAATCAACGTCCCACCGACCATCGACAGCGGGAGGTTTCGGGAGGGGTTTTTCACCTCCGCACCCATCTGGCCCGCGACCGCGATGCCGATATAGGCGTAAAAGAGCGGAACGGCGGCGGCGAGGAACCCGCTCGATCCGCCGGTGAAGAAGGGCTGGTAGTTCGCCGTCTCGATGGCGAACGATCCCGGCACGACGAGGACGAGAATCGAGAGCACGAGCAGGCCGAAGATGGCGTTCTGGACGAGGCTGTACCCGCGCGACCCGACGAGGTTGACGAGGAAAAGCACGGTGAGAAGCCCGAACCCGACGAGCGCCACCTCGCTCTGGCCGGCGATGAGGTCGGGAAAGAACACCTGCAGATAACTCCCGAACCCGATGGCGAGCACCGCGTCGGCGGCCATGTAGCCGAGCCACTTCGACCACGTGACGAGGAATCCGGGCAGCCGGCTGTTGAACGTGCGCGAGACGTAGGCGTACGAGCCGGCCGCACCCGGAAAGACGGTCGCCATCCACGAGTAGTTGATCGCGATCGCCGTCGCGAGCGTTCCCGCCACTGCCACCACGAGGATGACGCTCGGCCCGGTCGTCGCGCTTGCGGTCCCGAGCGTGACGAACAGGCCAGCCCCGAGCGTGCCGGCGACGACGGTGCTCATCGCCCCGAGCGGACCGATGTCACGTTGGAGACTCCGATCGTCCTTCGACGTCGATCGTGCCATGCGGTAGCACACGAGAGCGGAGGAATAACACCCCTCCCTCTCATGAACGGCTCGCACGGCGCAGGCGGTTCAGTCGCCTCCGAGGAGTTTCGCCTCGGCCTTCCGGAGGTGTTCGAGCAGGGTCGCCTTCGAGACGCCGAGTTCGTCGGCCAGTTCGACGGCGTTCACCTCCCGTGGCCACGCGTAGTAGTCCCGTTTCCTGGCGAGCTCGAAGGCCTCGCGCTGGCGCTCGGAGAGGTCGTCGGTCGGCAGGACGCCGGGACCGCCCTGCGCGACCGCGATGTCTTCGACGCGGATCTCGGCGTCCTTCGTCTCACGAATGGCGTCGAGGCGCTCGCCGAGCGTCTCGCGATCCGTATCGACGATGACCGTCCAGTACTCCCTCCCACCGTGCATCCGGACCGGCTCGTCGGGGATGAACCCGCGCGAGACGAGCGCGTCGTTGATCGAGTTCTCGATCTCGTAGCGCACGACGAGTGCGCGACTCGCGCTCCCGGGGACCGTCGTGTCGGTCGCGTGCGGGCGATCGGTCTCCCAGACCGAGTCGGTCAGGGACGAGGCCCGGATCGCGGCGATCAGCTCCTCGATCGCGGCGTTCGTCTCGCCGTAGGCGGTGAACCGGCCGGTGGCCGCCCCGTCGATCGTGTAGACGCCGTGACCGAGCAATCCCCCGTCACGCTCCTCGGTCACCGACAGCGTCCAGCAGTCGGGATGCCAGATGTCGAGCGTCACCCGCAGGCCCGTCCCGGGCCGTTGCGGCGAATCCATCGCTGCCAATAGAATCAATGGGGAGAAAAACCGTTCGACCATCCGCCCGCCCGACAGAATTTGTCCGTCGCGACTCTTGCCCCATATCCAGTGCCGTCGAGTCGCGGGGTTCGTCTCTGTGATTCTGAACGGGAGCTGCCGAAACACGGTCGACCGCCCGTAGTATTATGTAGAGGTGTCGAAAAGGAGGTGACATGGCACTCGATACCGTCGTGCTGGCGGTGGGACCGGGCGACGCAGACCGGGTCGATCGGTTGGCCGAAGAGACCATCGATATCGCCGGACCATCGGCGGCGACCGTCGTGCTGGGCCACGTCTTCACCGACGACGAGTACGCCGAATCACTCGATCACCTCGGGTTCGATACCACGTCCGGGGAGGTGTCGCCGGACGATGTCGCCCGCCGCCATGCCACCATCCGCGAGCTCGCCGAGCGGCTCGACGATGCCGGCGTCGATCACGCCGTCGGCGGTGCGGTCGGCGATCACGGCGACAGCATCGTGGGGTTGGCCGAGGAGGCCGACGCC
This sequence comes from Halococcus salifodinae DSM 8989, assembly GCF_000336935.1. Lineage (NCBI taxonomy): Archaea > Methanobacteriati > Methanobacteriota > Halobacteria > Halobacteriales > Halococcaceae > Halococcus > Halococcus salifodinae. Next base: position 63,729 of record NZ_AOME01000050.1, read on the forward strand.
GACCTCGTCATCGTCGGCGGCCGACGGCGCTCACCCGCCGGCAAGGCGGTGTTCGGCTCGACGGCCCAGAAAGTGATGCTCTCCGCGCCGTGTCCCGTGACCTTCGTCCGCGCAGATACGAAGTGACGCAAGCGGGTGACTGTCCACTCCGGCAGACCCCGACGCCGAGGGGTCACAGCTGCCACTCGATCGCCCCGAGCCGCCGGCCCCAGCGTGTGTGCGGTATTCTCAGCAGATACCGTGCTAATCGCTGAAGAATCCCTCCTCAGCAATTAAATCCAAATTTGTCGAGATAGTATAAAAGCCGCAGTTATAAGTGCATCAGTTGTTTCCGATTAAAGGTGATGCATGGTGGTAACACACGCTCAGACACAGCAGAAAGGGGTGTTACCCGCCGCGACTTCGTGAAAGCGGCGGGTGCATCCGGAGCCGCGACGGCGCTTGCCGGCTGTACGGTCGGCGGGAACGAGGCGGGGTCGAACTCCATCCGGTGGATAACCAGCACGGACATGGCCGGCGAGAGCACCGCGATAAAAAAGGCACTCCGCAATGCGGGGATGTCGAATGACGTCAACCTCGAAATGGTCGCCGGTCCCGCCAGCACTGACCAGCGCCAATCACAGTACACGCGGTGGCTTTCGGCCGATCTCGACGAGCCAGCTCTCCTCGACATGGACAGCGGATGGACGCTGAACTACATCAACCGCGGCCAACTGCTCGACCTCAGCAACGAACTGCCCGAAAAGCTGCTCAACCGGATCAACAACAAGTATTTCCAGGCCAGCGTCAACACAGCGAAGAGCCCGAACGGGAACCTGTATGCGGTCCCGATGTACGTGGATTTCGGGAGTATGCTCTATCGCAAGGACCTGGTGAAAAACGCCGGCTACAGCCCCGAAAAGGAGAACTGGGCGACCGAATCGATGCGCTGGAAGCGGTTCTCGAAGATCGTCGCCGACACGAAGGAAAAGTCGGGCGTCAACTACGGCTTTGGCTGGCAGGGGAACATCTACGAGGGGCTTTCGTGCTGTAACTTCAACGAGTTCATGAGCAGCTGGGGCGGCGCGTACTTCGGTGGCCGCGACACCCTGCTCGGCCCCGTCGGCAATCGGCCCGTGACGGTCAACAAACAGCCCGTCGTCGACGCGGTCAAAATGCTCAAGACGTTCATCTTCGGGTCGAACGCTCCCAACACGCTCGATGGGTACGAGCAGATCTCCCCGAACGCGGTGCTCAGTTGGATCGAGGACTCCTCGCTGAGTCCCTTTACTGCCGGGAACATGGTCGCGTTGCGTCAGTGGCCGTACGCGATCGCCGCCGCCGGAGCAGAGGACGCGCTCGGGGACAAGCTCGGCGTCATGCCGATGCCCTACGCCACCCCGGAGCAGAACTCCAAGTACAAGAACATCGGCGGCCCGATGGCGGCACTCGGTGGATGGCACATCGGCGTGAATCCGAACACTTCCAAGAAAGAACAGGCCATGGAAGTAGTCGGGGCACTGACACAGCCGTCCTTCCAGATCAAACTGTTCGAGATACTCGGTCTTCTGCCACCGAACCAACAGCTCCTCGCCACACGAGAGGCGAAGCAGATCCCCACCGTCGGCAAGTACATCGACACGCTTCAGGTCGCCGGGAAGAACTCGATTCCCCGTCCTGCCAGCGTGGTCTGGCCGCAGGAATCGGGCAAAATCGCCCAACAGGTCCACGCCGGCATGGACGGGTCCGCGCCGCCGAAGCAGGCGATGAGCACGCTACAGAGTCAACTCGAACAGATCGAGGACTACAACAACTGAACCATGGCAACGGAACAACCCACCGAACGCGGAGCACAGGGGCGATCGGGAGTATACGCGAGCGCGGTGCGCTGGCTGGAGAACCTGAGCGAGGCGGCGTTCGCCTACTTGCTGCTCACCCCGGCGTTCCTGTTGCTCGCGGTGATCGCGATCTGGCCGCTCATGAGCACCTTCGAGATGTCGCTGCACGCAGACAGCATCCGTGGTGCGGACCAACTCGGGGAGTTCGTCGGTTTCGAGAACTACGTGAACCTGCTGACCGGGCAACTCGATACCGTGGCGCTGCCACAGCCGTTCTTCGACCCGTCAGCGCCGTTCCAGAGCGCGCTGGTCGTCACGTTCATCTTCACCATCGTCAGCGTGCTCTTCGAGACGCTGATCGGGTTCGGGCAGGCACTCGTGCTCGATCAGGACTTCCGGGGTCGGCGCTGGGTCCGCGTGGCCATCATCATCCCGTGGGCGGTGCCCATCGTCATCCAGGGGATGATCTTCTTCCTGCTCTTTCAGCCCGGTATCGGTTTCGGCGTCGACGTCGTCCAGGCGCTCGGCATGTCGGGAACGCCGCTGGTCAACAGCGCCGAGGCGCTTCCCATCATCATTCTCGCTGACGTCTGGAAGACGACAGCATTCATGGCGCTGTTGATTCTCGCCGGTCTCCAGAGCGTCGACAGGAGCCTCTACGACGTGGCGAAGGTTTCGGGCGCGACGAAGTGGCAGCAGTTCAAGATGATAACCTTCCCGCTGATACTGCCCACCGTCCTGGTTGCCATGCTCTTCCGAACGATCGCAGCGATGCGGATTTACGGGTTGATCGAGACGACGTCGAGCTGTACGACAGTACCCTCTCTCTCGTGTCTGGTCGTTACGACGTTCAGCACCCGTCGGTACGGCACGGCCTCGGCGGTGGCGTTCGTGACGGCGGCGATCATCGGCATCGTGGTCTCGGTGTACATCGTCAGATACTGGCGTGGCTCGCAGGGGAGTGTCTGAGATGGCGGGCGCACAAACCAGCGAACAGCAGTCCAGCGAGGACGAAGGCGGTCCGTTCACCCGCTGGGTGCAGAGTTCGATATCCAACCCCGAGCGGACCTACCGGGCGATGTTCTACATCGTGACGATTTTCTTCCTCATCACGACGCTGTTCCCTTTCTACTGGCTGTTGGTGCTCGCGCTCACGCCCGAGGCCGCCATCGTCGACATGGGGTTGCTCCCGAAGGGGTTCAATCCCGGCGCATTCGTCGAAATCTTCCAGCGCCTGCCGTTCCACGTCTACCTCTTCAACAGCCTCGTGCTCGCGGTGGCGACGACGATCATCGTCCTCGTGTTGGCAAGTCTCGCTGGCTACGTCTTCGGACGACTCGATTTCCCGGGCCGGGGTGTGTTGATGATCCTCGTGCTCGCCATCTCGTATTTCCCACCGGCGGCGTTTCTCCTGCCGCTGTTTCGGTTGTTCACCGGGAACATCGAGATACTCGGAGTGAGTAGTCCGATGTTGTTCAACACGCCGGGAGCGATGATACTGCCGTTCAGCGCGCTGTTCATGCCGCTGTCGATATTCATCCTCACCACGTTCTACGGGCAGATTCCGGATGGACTGGAGGACGCCGCCCGGGTCGAGGGTACCACCAGGCTCGGGGCGCTCTTTCGGGTCATCATCCCGTTGTCGGCACCCGGCGTGGCGACCGCGGGCGTGCTCACCTTCATCAACGTGTACAACGAGTTCTTCTTTTCGTTCCTGATGACGGACGGACAGGCGAAGAACTGGGCCCCCATCGTGTGGGGGATTCTGGGGTATCAAACCCAGTACACCGCATCGTACAACCTGATGGCGGCCGCGAGCATCGTCGGCGTGTTGCCGGTCGCGATCCTCGTGGTCATCGCCCAAGAACGCATCGTCAGCGGCCTCACCAGTGGCGCACTCAAGGAGTAACAAAATGGCAAAAGTCACGCTCGAAAACGTCTCGAAACGCTACGACGACGTCGTCGCGGTCGACGACATGAACCTCGAAATCCCGGATGGCGAGTTCGTCACGCTCGTCGGGCCGTCGGGCTGTGGGAAATCGACGACGATGGAGACCGTCGCCGGACTGACCAAACCAACCGAGGGCACCATCCACATCGGCGACCGGGAGGTGACGACTCTTCCCCCGAAGGACCGCGGGGTCGCGATGGTGTTCCAGAACATCGCGCTGTTCCCCCACATGGACGTCTACGACAACATCTCCTTCGGGCTCCGGCTCCGGGACTTCGACAAGGACGAAACCGACCGTCGGGTCGACAACGCGGCCGAGACCGTCCAGATGGGCGGGATGCTCGATCGGATGCCGAGCGAGATGAGTGGGGGCCAGCGCCAGCGCGTCGCGATCGCACGGGCGCTGGTACGCGAACCCGACGTGTTCCTGATGGACGAGCCGCTCGCGAACCTCGACGCGAAGCTCCGAGTCCACATGCGGACCGAACTCCAGCGCATCCACCGCGAGCTCGGGACGACGGTGATCTACGTCACCCACGACCAGGCCGAAGCGATGACGATGTCCGACCGGATCGCGGTGATCGACGGCGGGAAGCTCCAGCAGATCGATCCGCCCCTCGTGTGTTACAACGAGCCGTCGAACCTGTTCGTCGCGGGGTTCATCGGCTCGCCGAGCATGAACTTCGCGGAAGGGACGATCGGCGTGAACGGGTTCGAATCCGAACACATCGACGTGGAGTTCGATCCCGGAACGATCGGGGTGAGCGAGGGCGATGCGGTCACGCTCGGGATCCGACCCGAGGACGTCTATCCAACCGACACCGCGGGATCGGTGTCACACGCGACCGCCGAGATCGAGACCACGACCGACGTCCTCGAGCCGATGGGCGACGAGATCTTCGTCTATCTCCTGCTCGCCGAGGACGCCGACACCGATCTCGAAGACCCCGAGGCGGGCGATCAGCTCCTGATGAGCGTCGACCCCACCTCGGACATCGAGGAGGATCAGGTGATGCAGGTGGTGCTCGATCGCAAGAAGATCCACCTCTTCGATACGGCGTCGGGTAAGGCGATCGCCCACGGTCTCGTCCAGCCGACTCGTGCCGAGGGTGCGACCGGGACGGAAGCGGAGGGCGACGACTGAGCATGGTCTCGGAGATCGGTCTGTTCTACATCGGCGGGATGTCGTTGCTGTTCGTCTTCTGGGCGTACGGGCTCGTCTCGTTCGTGCTCGATGTCAAAAACAAGCTCATCCCCCTCGTCCGTCAGTACTGGCGCGGGCGACGACGCCAGAAGGAGGAGGCTGAACGCGAGGCCGAGCGCGAGGAACGCGAGCGCCAACTGTACTGAATTCTGATCCGAACCGACCACAGAACGGTATTCTTACAACCCAGGACACCCTAGACGGCGTTCGTGTCCTCTTCTTCCCCTCCAAAAGTCGGGATCGTCGGTCTCGGGAACATCGGGCGGTTCCACGCCGACCGGCTGGTCGATCATGGGGTCGATCTCGTCGGTGGCGTCGATGTCGACCCCGACGTTCGCGCGCGCTTTGCGGACGCGTATGCGACCACCACCTACGAGACGGCAGACGAACTGTTCGCGGTCGCCGACGCGGTGATCGTCGCGACGCCGAATCGCTTTCACGAGGAGTACGCCGTCGGCGCGCTCGAACACGACGTCGACGTTCTCCTCGAAAAACCCCTCGCACACTCGATCGAGAGCGCCGAAGGGATCGCTGCCGCCGCCGCCGACAGTGACGGGTTCGTGATGACGGGGTTCAAGAACCGCTTCACCAACCCCGTCGAGGTGCTGAAACGCTTCCAGGAACAGGGACGGTTCGGCACCACGCGCCACGTCGAGGCGAACTACATCCGACGACGCGGGATTCCTGGTCGGGGGTCGTGGTTCACGAGCCGTGACACCTCCGGCGGCGGATCGCTGATCGACATCGGGGTGCACGCGATCGATCTCTCGCTTCACTTCCTCGATTTCCCCGAGGTCGTCGAGGTGTCGGCGACCACACGATCGGCCTTCGGTACGCGCGAGGACTACGCCTATATCGACATGTGGGGCGAGGACCTCGGGCCGGACGGGTTCGATGTCGACGACTCGGTGAGCGCGTTCATTCGGTGTGCCGACGGCTCGACGGTGAGTCTCGAAGCGGCGTGGGCGACCAATCGCCCGATCAACCAGGAGTTCCTCGTGCGTGGCACCGACGCGGGAGCGTGTTTCGACCAGAACGAGGACAGTCTGAAGCTCTACGAGAGCAGCAAAGAGGGGGCCGACCATCTCGCCGATACGGACATCACGACCCGTTCGAACGACGCCATGATGGCCGAACAGCGCTCGTTCCTCGATGCGGTCGAGCACGGCGAACCGCCAGAGCGCAACACGATCGAGCAGGGGATCACCGTCCAGCGCGTGATCGACGCGATCTACCGCTCCTCCGAGGCCGGCCGTGCGATCCGGCTCGATGACACGACACAGGAAGCTCCCGTCGAGCTCGACTGAACCGACCGCTTCCGTCCCGAATCACCGGAAAGACCCAGCTTTTTTGCTCCGCCGACGACACAACGAAACCAGTAGCCAATGCAACTGCTCGAAATCGTCGGTAGACTCATCGCGGGGGCCGCACTCATCCTCGCGAACGGGTTCTTCGTCGCGATCGAGTTCGCGCTGACCCGCGCCCGGCAGTACCCCGAATCCGAGTTCGTGGAGCCGGGCAACACCGGACTCGAACGTGCCTGGGCGATGACCGAGGAGCTCGAGATCTACCTCACGGGGTGTCAGGTCGGCATCACCGCCGCCAGCATCTCGCTTGGTATCATCGCCGAGCCAGCGCTTGCGGCCATCCTCAAGCCGCTGTTCGGTGGGACGGTTCTCGCGTCGATTGGCGCGGGCGTGTTCTTGGCGTTCCTCATCGTGAGCCTGGTACACAAGGTCTATGGAGAGCAGACCCCCACCTACCTCGGCGTCGAGCGCTCGAAGCAGGTCTGTCGGTACGGCGCGACGCCGCTGTACTGGTTCACGCGAGTCATCCGACCGATCCTCGACCTCGGCGACGTGGTGGCGAAGTGGACGCTCAGGCTGTTCGGCGTGGAGATGACCGGCGCGTGGCTCGAATCGGAGGTCGACGTTATCGAGGGACGGGCTGACCTCCACCGCAAGCTCGGCTCGGTGCTCGACGAGGGCGACCTCCCCGAGGAACGCTACGAGGAGGTGATGAACGCGCTCGCGGTCGGCGAGATGCCCATCAGCAACGTCATGGTCGACAGAGAAGACATCGCCGCACTCTCGACGGCGAACACACCGGAAGCAAACCTCGCGGTCGTCGAGGACAGTCCTCATCTGCGCTTCCCGCTGTTCGGCGGTGACGGGAATCTTCTGGGTATCGTCTATCTCGCCACGCTCACCAACCGCTTCGAGGAGTTTCGGGACGGTGACGTCGCCATCGCCGACCTCGCCACCGAGCCGATGACGCTGCCGGTAGATGAAGAGGTCAGCGACGCCGTCGACCGCTTTCAGGAGGAGAACCAGGAACTCGCGCTCGTTCTGGATGGTGAGGAGATCGTCGGCCTGCTCACCGCCACCGACGCCTTCGAGGAAGTCATGGGCGAGCTCGAAGACCCCCTCGACGTCTATCAACGGGCCAGAGAGCGCGAGGACACGCCCGATTCGGGCGGTGAGCCGGCATGAACGGTCTCGAAATCACCGTTCGGCTGCTCGCCGGTCTCGCGCTCATCCTCGCCAACGGCTTTTTCGTCGCCATCGAGTTCGGCCTGACGCGCGCCCAGCAGTACACCGAATCGGAGTTCGTCGAGCCGGGGGTTGCCGGTCTCGAACGCGCGTGGGAGATGACCCAGGACTTGGAGATTTACCTGACCAGTTGCCAGGTCGGGATTACCTCTTCGAGCATCGCGGTCGGTATCGTGGCCGAACCGGCGCTGGCGGCCATCTTCGAGCCGCTGTTCGGTGGGACAATCCTCGCATCGGTCGGTGCGGGGGCGATTCTCGCGTTTCTCCTCATTAACCTCCTCCATCTCACCCACGGCGAGCAGGCTCCAACCTATCTCGGCGTCGAGCGCTCGAAGCAGGTCTGTCGGTACGGCGCGACGCCGCTGTACTGGTTCACACGGATCACCTGGCCGGTCATCACGTTCGGGGATGGGGCAGCGAAGTGGACGCTTTCGCTGTTCGGTGTGGAGATGACCGGTGCGTGGCTCGAATCCGGGGCCGAAGACGTCGAGAGCCGTGCCGACCTCCACAAACGATTCGAGTCGGTGCTCGACGAGAGCGATATCTCCGGGGAACGACGCGAAGAGGTGATGAACGCGCTGGTCGCCGGCGACGTACCCATCCGCAACGTCATGGTGGCGCGCGAGGAGATCGCCGCGCTCTCGACCGAGAACTCGCCCGCGGAGAACCTCGCGGTCATGAACGACCACTCTCACTCCCGGTATCCGTTGCTCGGGGGCGACTTCGACGAGTTCCGGGGGATCGTCTACCTGCCGGCGATCACGAGCCGGTACGACGACCTCACGAACGGCGAGATCGGCATCGAGGAGCTCGCTACGCCGCCGATGACGATTCCGGCCGACGAGGAGGTCAGCGACGCGGTCGACCGGTTCCAAACAGAACGTCAAGAGCTCGCACTCGTGGAGGACGACGGCGAGATCGTCGGCCTCCTCACCGCCACCGACGCCTTCGAGGAAGTCATGGGCGAGCTCGAAGACCCCCTCGACGAGGGGGCAGAGCGCGACCACCGGTCTGGGCGAGGATCACCCACCGGGGACTAACCGGAGACCGAGCCGGGATCGGCGGGGACGAACGCGGGCGTCGCCGCCTCGACCTGAACCTTTATTCGTTCACCCGTAGCAACCGTTCGTATGGACATAGGCGTACTCACCGTGCCGTTCGGCGATCAGCCGCTCGACGAGACTTGCGAGTCCCTCGCCGGCCTCGGGGTCGATGCGGTCGAACTCGGCTGCGGCGGGAGTCCCGGCGACGACCACCTCCCGCGCGCGGAGTATCTCGACGACGAGGACGCCCAGGCCGATCTCCACGCGCTCCTCGACGAGCACGACCTCCGGATCTCGGCGCTCGCGACCCACAACAACCCGATCCACCCCGACGACGAACACGCCGAGACGGCCGACACCGAGCTCCGGGAGGCGATCGAACTGGCGGCCCAGCTCGATGTGGATACCGTCACCACTTTCTCGGGGCTGCCCGGCGGCGGCCCGAACGACGAGGTCCCGAACTGGATCACTGCGCCGTGGCCGACCGAGCACAAGGAGGCTCACGACTACCAGTGGGAGGTCGCCGAAGAGTACTGGGCCGACCTCGCCGAGTTCGCCGACGCACAGGGAGTAAACGTCGCGATCGAGATGCACCCCAACATGTTGGTGTACGAGCCGACAGGGATGGAGCGACTCCGCGAGGCCACGAACGACCGCATCGGCGCGAACTTCGATCCCTCACACCTCTACTGGCAGGGGATCGATATCCCCGCGGCGATCCGCCATCTCGGCGACGCGATCCACCACACTCACGCGAAGGATACAGGATTGTACGAGTCGAACGCGCGGGTCAAGGGTCACCTCGACACGACGCCGTACACCGAGGAGGAAGACCGATCGTGGCTCTTCCGGACTGTGGGCTACGGCCACGGCGAATCACACTGGAAGGAGGTCGTCTCTACCCTCCGGATGGTGGGCTACGACGGCGCGCTCTCGATCGAACACGAGGATTCGCTCACGAGTTCGCGCGAGGGGCTGGAGAAGGCGGTCGACGTGCTCGACAGGGCGGTGTTCGAGACGACGCCCGGCGACGCCTACTGGGCGGAGTAGCCACACTCCACTGACGAGATTTTAAATACGATTCCGTGCATAGGGAGTGTGATGCGAGCCATCGTCACGGACGCGGACGTGCTCGGCGGCGATCCGCGACTCGACGGAACGCGCATCGGCGTCGCGCACGTTCACCGCCGGTACGAAGACGGCGAGACACCCGAGGCGATCGCCGCCGGATACGACGGCGTCTCCGTCGCGGACGTTCACGCCGCGCTCGCCTACGCGTTCGACAATCCCGAGACGCTGCGGGAGATCGAGCGTCGTGCTCGGGATGCGATCGAGCACGTCCGCGAGGAGCGCCCGGTCGATCCAGAGGAGTTCGTCGAGCGCGCCTGAATGCGGATTTTAGCCGACGAGAACACCAGGCCGGCCCACGTGTCGGCGCTCGATTCCGCCGGACATGACGTAGTGCGGGCCGGGGACGTTCTGGAGAAGGGTGCGTCCGATCCGGTGGTGATCGCTGCGGGGCGGGACACGGATCGGGTCATCCTGACGTACGATCGCAAGGATTTCGCCGACGTCTCCGATCACGCCGGCGTGTTCATCGCCGAGGAAACGATGGCTCCGCGGGCGGTGCGCCGCACCGTCGAGCGAGTCGAGCGCGCGTACCCCACCCTCGACGATGTCGTCGAGTTCCTCGCCGATTGGCGCTGAGTCCCGACCCGGAGAACTAAGACGACATCGCCTGTGATTCGGATATGGCACTCCGAATCGGCGTTCTCGGCTATCGCTTCATGGGCAGAGCCCACTCGAACGCGTTCGCACGACTCCCGATGTTCTTCCCGGACGCGCCCGAGATCGAACGCCACACGCTCGTCGGCCGCGACGAGGACGCGCTCGCGGACGCTGCGGATCGACTGGGCTTCGCTAACACCGCGACAGACTGGGAATCGGCGATCGACGACGTGGACGTCTTCTACAACCTCGGGCCGAACTTCGTCCATCCAGAACCGTCGATCGAGGCGCTCGAAGCGGATGTCCCCGTCTTCTGTGAGAAACCGCTCGCACCAACCCTCGACGACGCCGAGCGGATGGCCGACGCCGCCGACGCGAGCGACGCGATCGCGGGCTGTGCGTTCAACTATCGGTTCGTACCGGCGATCCAGTACGCGAAGAACCTGATCGAGGCGGGCGAGCTCGGCGAAGTTCGTCAGGTCCGCGGGAAGTATCTTCAAGATTGGGGCGTCGACCCCGAAGAGCCGTGGTCGTGGCGGATGGACGGTGAGCTCGCCGGCAGCGGCGCGCTCGGCGACCTCGGCGCGCACACGATCGATCTCGCGCGGTTCCTCGTCGGTGAGCACGCGGGCAGCATCGAACGGGTCAGCGGTCACCTCCGGACGTTCGTCGACGAGCGGCCAGTGGAGGGGGGCGAGGAGAGCGGGGAGAGCGAGGACGCACGCGAGGTGACCGTCGACGACGCCTACTCCGCCCAGGCCGAGTTCGCGAACGGCGCGATGGGCACCTTCGAGGCCTCACGGGTCGCCGACGGCCACAAGAACGACCACACCATCGCGGTCCACGGTACTGACGGGAGTCTCCGGTTCTCGCTCGAACGTCTCAACGAACTCGAACTGCTCCGCGACGGTGACCGGGGCTACGAGACGGTGCTCGTGACCGACGCCGACGACCCCTACGTCGAGCACTGGTGGCCACCGGGACACGTCCTCGGCTGGGAACACACGTTCGTCCACGAGGACTCCGAGTTCCTCTCGGCGGTCGATCAGGACGGGGCGTTCCAGCCCTCGTTCGCCGACGGCCTCGCAGTACAGCGCGTCCTCGACGCCATCGAGCGCAGTGACGACCGCGGTGAGTGGACGGGGGTCGGAGAATGACATCCGATTCCCTTCGCGTCGGCGTCATCGGCACCGGCTACATCGGCACGACGGTCGGCGGACAGTTCCACCACCACCCGAGAGCGGCGGTGACCGCGATCACCGACATCGCCCCCGAACCGCGCGCCGCAGCCGCGGCCACGTTCGGTGTCGACGAGGGGTCACTGTACGACGACTTCCGGGCGATGATCGAAGACGAACCGCTCGATGCGATCCTCGTCGGGACGCCGCACACCCTCCACTACGACCAGGTGATGGCGGGGTTCGACCACGACCTCCACGTGTTCTGTGACAAACCCCTGGCGACCGATCTCGAACACGCCCAAGAGATCACCGACCGGGCCGAAACGAGCGACCGGACGCTGATGGTGGGGTATCAGCGCCACCTCAATCCGGCGTTCGTGGCGGCACGCGAACGGTTCCGTGAGAGCGAACCGCAGTGGATCACCGCGGAGATCACCCAGAACTGGCTGTCGAACTTCACGGAGACGTGGCGGACTGACCCCGATCTCTCGGGCGGCGGGATGCTCTACGACACCGGCAGCCACCTGCTCGACGCGGTGCTCTGGACCACGGGGATGACGCCGACGGCAGTCTCCTCGCGGATGCGCTTTGCGGACGACGAGCAGCGAGTCGACGCCGAGGCCGTAGTACTAATCGAGTTCGCGAACGGTGCGACCGCGAACGTCTCGGTCTCGGGCGACTCGCCCTGCGTCCGCGAACATATCCACCTCTGGGACGACGACGGCGCAATGTATCTCGACGGTCGGGAGTGGGAGCCACGCACGGTCACGGAGATCGACGCCGAGAGCACCGAACATATCCCGTACATCGACCGGAGCGATCAGGTGAACAAGGCCGAGGCGTTCATCACGGCGATCGACGAAGGGAGCGAACCACCGGCCACGGCCCGCGACGCACTACGCGTGACCGCCGTGACCGAGGCAGCCTACGAGGCCGCGCGATCGGATGAGTGGGTCGATGTCGACCTGAAGTAAGACGGGCGAGCCTCCAAACCTTTCCCGGCGGACCGCGAGCAGTCGGTATGGACGATCCAGCGATCCTCGTCGCCGGTGAGACGCTGATCGATTTCTTGCCCGCACAGCCAGGACCGCTTTCCGAAGTCGAATCGTTCTCACGGCGAGCGGGTGGTGCAGCGGCGAACGTCGCGATCGCGCTCTCCCGCCTCGACACACCGCCATGGTTTCTGACGAACGTTTCGACCGACGGGTTCGGCGATTTTCTTGGTGAGACGCTGACGGAAAACGGGATTCCCGATCGGATCGTGACGCGCTCGGCTCACCCGACGACGCTCGCGTTCGTTGCCCACGACGCCGACGCCGACCGGAGTTTCACGTTCTATGGGGCGGACAGCGCCGGCGGGCATCTCGATGCGGGCGTCGTTTCGGATGACACGCTCGATCGCATCGAGTGGCTCTGCGTCGACGCGCCGGTGGCGCTCGCGGCCGAACCCGCCCGTTCCGCACTCCTCACTCTCTGCGAGCGCGCCCGCGACCACGGCTGCCGGGTGGCGTTCGATCCGAACACGAGACGCGAGCTCTGGCCCGACGATGCAACCCTCCACGAAACGCTCGACGCCATGCTCGATCGAACGGACGTGGTCAAGACCTCGATCGAGGACCTCGACGGAACGTCGTTCGCGGGCGACGATCCCGCCGACCTCGCCGCGAACCTGTTCGCCGCCGGGCCACACACCGTGTTCCTGACCCGGGGAGCCGACGGGTCGCGCGCGATCGCCGCCGACCGTGCGCCGTGGGGGACCGTCGACGTCTCCCATTCGGGCTACGACGTCGATCCCGTCGACGCAACCGGCGCGGGCGACGCCTTCCTCGCGGGCGTCCTCCACGGACTCGCTGGCGACGAATCGCTCGACGAAGTCCTCGCGTTCGCCAATGCGGTCGCCGCACTCACCACGACCGAGACAGGGGCGATCGACGCGTTGCCCGATCACGAGGCCGTGACGGCGCTTCGAAAGTCCCGTTCCGAGTGATCACGTCCGGCGTCGAGACCGTCCGACGAAACGAGACGCCGAACGCCGGTCGGCGGCTACCGTGTCCGGCGACCGCCGTCGACGTCGTGATCGTGAACGTGTGCGTGCTTGCCGACCCGCGCACCCTCGTCGACCCGAGCGTTTTCGTGAACGTGGACGTGCTTTCCTACACGCGCGTTTGTTCCGACTGACGCGTCCGCGTGGACGTGTGCATGTTTGTCGATCCGAGCGCCAGTCTCGACCTGCGCGTTCTCGTGGATCTCGACGTGTTTGCCGATGCGGGCGTCGGCACCGACGTGTGCGCCGTCGTGGATCGTGGCGTGTTTGCCGATCTTGGCACCGTCGGCGACGTGTGCACTCCCCGCGACCCGAGCCTGCTTTCCGATGTTCATCACCCGAGCATGAAGACACTCGATTTACATAACTGTTGTCCGGGTGTGTGGTGGCGGAGCAACGAATCGGCCTTCGATCGGGAAGTCGAACCGAACGCGGTGGCTCGGCTGGTCGAGGCGGGCACGGCCTTCTGTGTCCAAATCCCCGGCTACGGCTCGTCAGAGCTGTTCATTCGAGAACAGTCCCATCGGCGACAGAAACGCGTGTTCTCAGGCCCCGGGAACTGCGGCTGCGATGAACGACCATCGGGTACCCGAGCGTGGTTCGTCGGCTTTCCGCTCCGCTTTCGTTCGGTCTCTGCGATGTTGCCAGTCCATGCTCGAACGAACGGTTCACTCGTATTTGAATACTGTGTTTCAGTGATGGTTCTGTCGTGGACGATCACCAGTGATCGTCGATCGAAAGCCATCACAACCACGAACGCCACGACCACGGGATCGAGTGCTGCGTTCGTTACCGATACACTGCGTCGCGCTCACCACGGAAGACCTCGAGCTCCTCGCTGGTGGGCAGGCCCTCGATGTCGCCAGCGACGGTCGTGGCAAACGCGCCGATCGCGTTTGCGCGTTCCGTCGCCTCGACCGGGTCGAGACCTCGCAAACGACCCGCGAGAAAGCCCGCAGCGAACCCGTCGCCCGCCCCGACCGGGTCGACCACCCGTTCGACGTCGTAGCCTGCGACGCGTTCGGTCGTCGCATGGTCGGCGACGAGCGCGCCCGCCGCGCCGAGTTTGACCGCGGCGAGGTCGGCCCCACGATCGAGACACGCCGCCGCGATGGCCTCGGGATCGTCGGCGTCGAACAGCGTTCGACCCTCCTCGATGCCGGGCAGCACGATATCGGCCGCCCCCACCAGATCGAGGAGCGTCGATCGCATTTCCTCCGTACTGTCCCAGAGTTTCTCCCGGAGATTTGGGTCGAAGGAGATCGTCACGTCTGCCTCGCGAGCGCGTTCGACAGCGGCGAAGACGGTCTCGCGACACGAATCGCTGAGAGCTGGCGTGATCCCCGTGAGATGGAGATACTCGGCGTCTGTGAGGAACGCTTCGGGGAGATCGGCGGGCGTCATGGTGGACGCGGCCGAACCGTGGCGGTAGTAGTACACCGAACTCTCACCGAGCGCGCGGCGCTCTTTGAACATGATCCCGGTCGGTGCGTCCGGGGTGGTCGTCACGTGGCTCGTATCGACGCCCTCGCCACGGACGAACGAGCGGAGATACTCGCCGTGGGGGTCCGCGCCGAGTTTACTGATCCAGCCGACGTCGTGACCGAGCCGTGCGAGGCCGATGGCGACGTTGCTCTCCGCGCCGCCGAGACTCTTTTTGAACTCGGTGGTGTACTTCATCGGCCCCGATTCGGCGGGGTTGATCAACACCATCGTCTCTCCGAGCGTGACGACACGCGGTGACATGCTCGTTCGTGTCCCGCCCGCGGCCCTAACCGTTCCGGAATCGGCTCTCGACGAACGATCCTGTGAACGGGACGCACCCCCGACAATCGAGAAACAGCCAGCGAGCGACGAGAACCGTCAGTCGTCGCGTCCGGACAGCAGCCGCGCCGCACCGATCGTGAGCCCCGAAAGTGCCGCGAGTACACCGAATCCCGGACCGGAGCCACTCGATCCCGCGGCGTCGCCCGTGCTATCGTTCCCGCCGCCGGCCGTCGTCTCGTTGCCGGCGCGTTCGGTGGCGGTCGTTTCGGTCGTGGTCGCTGCGGTGCCGCCTGTTTCAGTCACGGTGGTCGCGGCCGGGGTCGCCGACGTAGTGGCGTTTGCTGGCGTGGCGTTCGTCGTCGCAGTCGCGTTGGCGGTCGTCGCGTTCGTCGTCGATCCAGCCATCTCCGTCGTGTTCGCTACTGTGGCGTTCGACGGTGTGGCGTTGGCTGCCGTCGCGTTGCCAGCGGAGCCGTTGTTTGGCGTCGCGGTAGTGCGCTGTGCCGCGTTCTGCGGCGGTCGGATGCGGTGGACCGCACCCGTCCGTCCTTCGGAGGTCTCCGCGCTCGTCAGCACGTAGAGGCCGCCGTCGTTGTCCCGCCCGATGGCGAGGACGTACGCGCCCACAGTCCCGCTGTCGGTGTTCTCGATCGTGAGCTCTTCGAGTTCCCAGAGCCCCTCGTCGGTCGGAGTGGCGGCCAACAGCGAGCCGGTTGGGGTCTCGGTCTCGGCGGTCTTTCGGAAGTCGCCAAAGACGTACTTCCCTCCCAAAGACTCGATCGCGTCGTTCTCGTAGACGTAGCCGCCGATGGCCGCCGAGCCGACGCCCTGGCCCTGGTAGCTGTGCGGGTACTCGACGACGGGATCGATGAGTTGCTCGCCGCCACGGACGTCTGCCGGGAGCTGGCTCGGGCACTCTTCGGGCGGATTGCGGCTCCCCTCGGGCCCGGGTTTGAAACAGTGGGTTCCCTCGCGGACGTTCCAGCCGTAGTTTTTGTCCTTCTCGACGATGCTGACTTCCTCGAACCCGTTCTGTCCGACGTCGGCCACGAACAGCCGTCCATCGGAAAATCCCATCCGCCACGGGTTGCGAAAGCCCCACGCGAACTGCTCGTTCAATCCGGGGTCGCCCACGAGCGGGTTGCCGTCCGGAATCGCATACGGTTTGTCCTCGCTTTCGCCGTCGACATCGATCCGGAGGATCGATCCCAGCAGGTTCTCCCTGACGTCCTGTCCGTTGCCACCCTCGTTGCGCTCGTACCAGTCCTCGACGTGGCCAGGGTTGTTGTCGTGTGC
Source organism: Halococcus salifodinae DSM 8989 (assembly GCF_000336935.1). Taxonomy (NCBI): domain Archaea; kingdom Methanobacteriati; phylum Methanobacteriota; class Halobacteria; order Halobacteriales; family Halococcaceae; genus Halococcus; species Halococcus salifodinae. The sequence continues at coordinate 80,312 of NZ_AOME01000050.1, forward strand.
GCCGCCGCCGTCGCCGACTCCTATGTAGAGATATCCGTCGGGCCCGAACGCGATCGCTCCCGCGTTGTGGGTGTCCTGGGGCTGGGGCAGTTCGAGGAGTCGGCGTTCGAAGCTCGCGCCGGTCGCCGACCCGTCGCTCGCCCGAAACTCCGCGAGCACCTCGGTGTGGGAGTACGAATCGGGCGCACTTTCGATCAACGGCGCGCTGTAGCGCAGGAAAAATCGGCCGTTCGACTGAAACCCGGGATGGAACGCCATCCCCAGCAGCCCTTTCTCGCCGCCGACTTCCGCCATTCGATCGCTCACGTCGATGTAGGGTTCCTCGCGAAGCCCATCGTCGGTGTGGAGATACACCTGTCCGAGTCGGTCCGCGATGAACCGTCGGCTCGACGTGCCCGGTGGCACCTCGAAATCGACGGGGGCCACGAGACCACCATCGACGATCGTTTCGAGCCGGACCGACGCACCCGATGGAATATACGGTTCGGACTCGCCATCCTCGGTCGGTGTCGGCGTGGCCGTTCCGCCGCCCGACCCGTCGCCGAAGGAGATCGTCCCTTGCATCGAGGTGATGTGTGGCTCGCAGACGTACTCGGCCATCGCCTCGCGCGCGGTGAACTCGATGGACTGTGTCGCGCCCTCCTCGCTCATCACTTCGGTGCGTTCAAGCACGTTGCCGTCGCCGTCGAGCAGCGCGAAGTTGTGGCCCATCCCGTCCAAGTTCTCCCAGACCACCCGATAGGTGGTGCCGGCTTCGAGCTGCAGCGTGGGGTTCGATTCGTCGGCGATCGAGTCGGGCGCACGGCCCTGCCAGCCGGCGATTTCGCCGCCGAGCCGGATGATCTCGGGCTCCGACTGGGCTGCAACGCTGCCGAGCCCGCCGATGCTCGCGAGCGTACCGGCTGCGGCGACCGAGAGGAATCGACGGCGTGAGGAAGTGGAAGACCGATCGATGGCGTCGGTGTGGTTCGTTCCGTTCATGATAACAGTTGAGACACCCCGTAGCGATCGAGCGGCGTTTCGGAGTGGATGTATCTCATAGACCGATCGGCGTCCCTTTAGCGATTGTGATACCCGAAGAAAAACACGAACGGGGGCTGACCGGTGGTCGCTGGCCGGTCTGACGGCCGAGTGACTGAAGACGCTGTGAGCGAAGCGGGACGGTCAATCAGTCGTGACGGAACGCGCGCTGGCCGGTGAACGCCATCGAGAGTCCGAGATCGTCGGCGGCAGCGATCACGTCGTCGTCGTTCACCGAGCCGCCGGGCTGGACGACCGCCTCCACGCCCGCCTCGGCCGCCGCCTCGATCCCGTCGGGGAACGGGAAGAAGGCGTCGGAGGCCATCACCGACCCCGCTGCGTCGGTCCCTTCGGCATGCTCGTCGGCCTTCATCGCCGCGAGCCGCACCGCGTCGACTCTGGAGACCTGTCCCATCCCGACACCAGTAGTTTCGGTGCCGTCGGCGAGGACGATGGCGTTCGATTTCACGTGTTTGATGACCTGCCACGCGAAGCACATCGTCTCCACCTGCTCGGCGGTCGGCTCGCGCTCGGTCACGACCTCCAGCCCATCCGGCGAGAGCGCCTGTGTGTCGCGCTCCTGAACGAGCCGTCCTCCGGTGATGGGTGTCTCGACGAACCGGCCCGCCTCGGGGCCGAATCCGTCGGTATCGAGCACCCGGAGGTTGTCCTCGCCCGTGAGCACCGCGAGCGCGTCGTCGGTGTAGCCCGGTGCGATCACGACCTCCTTGAACGATTCGACGATCAACTCGGCGGTCGCGGCGTCGCACTCTCGGTTCAGCGCGACGATCCCCCCAAAGGCGCTCATCGGATCGGTGGCGAGCGCGCGGTCGTAGGCGGTCGCGAGGTCGCCGGCGGTGGCACACCCCGCGGGGTTGGTGTGTTTGATGACCGCGGCCGCCGGCTCGTCGAACTCCCGGACGAGGCCGAGTGCGGCGTCGGTGTCGTTGTAGTTGTTGTACGAGAGCCCCTTCGCGCCCGCGTTTACCTGTTCGGCGTCGACCACGCTCGCCGCGTCAGTAGTGCGATCGGCGTACACCGCCGCCGCCTGATGTGGGTTCTCGCCGTACCGGAGTTCGGCGGCGCGCTCGGTGCTCGTCACGCGCCGCGAGGGGAACGCGCTCCCCGTGTCGCTTCTGTCATCCTCACCATCGCCGCCGATCCCGCCGGTGTCACCCTCGACGCGAACCCGACGACCGTCGCCTGCACCCTCGATCGTGAGTCGATTCTCGGCGAACCATTGGACTGCACGCGGGTAGGCCGCGAACTCCGCCTCGGTGAGCACGCGCTGCTTGAGCGAGCCGGTGTCGTCGTCGCCGTACACCGGGACTGTCTCCTGGGTCACGATCGGGCCGCCGTCGACCGTCTCGGTGACGACGTGGACCGTGCAGCCAGTCACGCTCACACCCGACGCAAGCACCTGCTCGTGGGCGTTCGCTCCCGGAAACGCCGGGAGCAGCGACGGATGGATGTTGAACGTGAGCGGCGCGTCGTCGATAAACTCGCTCGTGAGAACGCGCATGTAGCCGTCGAGACAGACCAGATCGATATCGTACCCGTCGAGCCGGTCGAGAAGCCGCTGTTCGTGGGCCGCGTCGGACTCGTCGTCGCCACGTTCGACGATTTCGGTCGGAATCCCGCGCTCGGCCGCGGCATCGAGTGCGGGGGCAGCGGGGTCGGTCGCGAGCATCACTGCGAGGGTCGCACCGCCCGGCTCCCGGTCGGCGATCCGGCAGAGGTTGCGTCCGCGATTGCCCGCTACGCCGGCGATCCGTGTCATGATCGGAGGCGTGCGCGCCGCGCGCAAAGGCGTTCGGATTCATCCTGTTCGTGTGTGATCTCGTCCCGAACTGACGGCCGAGACGACGCGCTCACCGAGATCCGGTGCGGCAACGATCGCGGCGGCAGCGACCGCACTGCCGATCGCCGTCACCGGTGTCGGCGGCACCGAAACGTACAGCGCGAGAAAGAGCACGCCAGCGAGCGCCAGCGTCACCACGCTGACGGCAGCCATCGCCGAGGTCCGGGGCGTCGCCGGTGCTCGATCGACCAGCGCATACCACGCGAACCACGCTCCGGCCGCGACGCCGAACGCTGCGACGCTATCGAAACTGATCCCATTGAGTACACCGACGAGCCCGATCGCGACTGCGACGAGGAGCGCCCGCCCGGGATCAGTGCCGCGGTCGGCGAACCAGTACAGAGCCAGCAGAAGTACCGCACCGATCGCCACCCCCGCGATCACGTCGACGAGGTAGTGGACGCCGAGCGCGAGCCGGGAGAACGACACCGCCACGACGGCCGCACCCGCGACGCCCAGCCGGAAGCGCCAGGTTCGATAGTCCGTCGCGAGCGCCACGCCGCCCCAGACCAGCGTCGTCCCGAGAGCGTGGCCGCTCGGAAAGCCGTACCCCTCGGCGGTGGCGGCGTTCTCGAAGACGGGGGTGAGAAGCGATGGGAGCCACGAGATCGTCGCTGCAACGCCGGCATCGGGCGGTCGCGGAAGCGCGAAGACACCCTTCAGCGCCGGGACCGTTACGACGTACACGATCGGCAGCGCGAGGACGAACGCCCCGCGCCGCCGGGCAAGCGGATTGCCGGGCCGGGTCGATGCGAGATAGAGGCCGCCGGCGAGAACGGACATGAACCAGACGTCGCCGAGCTGGGTCAGCGCCGCGAGCACGACGACGCCGACCTCGTCGAACAGCCCACCGAGCGCGTCGGGAACTCCGAGCCCGCGACCAGGCTGCGCCACGCTACCGGCCTCCCCGCCCCAGCAGTGCGGTTCCGTCGACGACCATTCGAACGGAGCGCTGTCGGGTCATCGATACCGGTCGTCGAGAAGCGGGCCACGACCTTCGGTGCTGTGGTCTGTCGCTTCGATAGCGTGCTTCGGGGCCGTGGATCGAGCCAACCGGCACGCTTTTTCGAGCGCTCGTCCCATCCGCGCCCATGACCGATCGCGGCCCGCTCTCGACTGTGTCGCCCCTCGATGGCCGGTACGCACGCTACACCGAGCCGCTCGTTCCCTACGTCAGCGAGGGCGCACTGTTGCGCGCTCGCGTCCGCGTCGAAGTCGAATACCTCCTCGCGCTCGCTGATCTCGACGCGACACCGCTCGCGATCGACGCCGACGACCGCACGACGCTCCGGGCGGCCTACGAGGAGTTCGACGACGAGGACGCGAGACGGATCAAACGAATCGAGGTCGATGGAACCGACGAGTACCCGGCGACCAACCACGACGTGAAGGCCGTCGAGTACTTCGTCCGCGACGCCCTTCCAGAGAATCTCGACGCCGACCAGTGGATCCACTTCGGGCTCACGAGCGAGGACGTCAACAACCTCGCCCATCGCCTCCTGATCGGTCCCGCCATCGAGGACGTGCTGATTCCTGCGCTCGAAGCGGTGCGGGATGCGCTTGGCGAACTCGCCGACGAAAATCGGGACGTGCCGATGCTCGCACGGACCCACGGCCAGCCCGCCACGCCCACCACGTTCGGCAAAGAAATGGCGGTCTTCGTGGGACGGCTCGACCGCGCGATCGACCGGGTCGAAACTGCGGCTGACGGCCTCGCGGGCAAGCTCGCAGGCGCGAGCGGGACCTACGCCGCCCACCACGCCGCCTACTCCGAGGTCGACTGGCGGGCGTTCGCGCGCGAGTTCGTCGAATCCCTCGATCTGGAGTTCGTCGAGCCCGTCACCCAGGTCAACCCGTGTGACGACCTCGCGGCGCTGTTCGACGCTCTCAGCGGTGCCAACGCCGTCCTCCTCGATCTCGATCGCGACGTGTGGCGCTACGTCAGCCAGCGTTATCTCGGCCAGCGCGCCGATGCGGACGAAACCGGCTCGTCGACGATGCCCCACAAGGTGAACCCCATCGACTTCGAGAACTCGGAGGGCAACCTCTCGAAGGCGAATTCGGACCTCGAGTTTCTCGGGGGGTACATCACCACCTCACGGCTCCAGCGCGACCTCTCGGATTCGACGGTGAAGCGTAATATCGGTGCGGCGCTCGCGCACTGTTGCATCGGCTACCGGAAGACCGAGGCCGGACTCTCGAAAGTCGTCCCGAACGAGCAAGTGATGCGCGATGACCTCGAAGCGAACCCCGAGGTCATCGGCGAGGCCGTCCAGACGATCCTCCGCCGGGAGGGCCACACTGACGCCTACGAACGAGTCAAAGAGCTCACCAGAGGACGACGCACCAGCCTGGAGGACTTCTATGACCTCTTCGACGATCTCGACGTGAGCGAGGCGACTCGCGAGGAACTCCACGCTCTCACGCCCGCCGGCTACACCGGCGTGGCGAGCGATCTGGTCGACGGAACTGAGTGAACATCTGACGGCGAACAGGAACTCACCGTTGGCGGAACGATCGCGGCCGACCTCAGGACCGCGCGTCCTCGACGGCCGCGACGAACTCCGCGGCGGACTCGCGCACCGCGTCCCAGTTCTCGCGTTCGATGGCGTCGTAATCCACCAGCGCCGACCCCGCACCCACCGCGACCGCGCCGGCGTCGAAGTACTCCGCGACGTTGTCGGCCGACACCCCGCCCGTGGGCATCACCGGCACGTCGCCGAGCGGGCCCTGTATCGCGCCGATGTGATCCGGCCCGACCGTGGATGCGGGGAACAGTTTCAGAATGTCCGCCCCGGCCGCCATCGCGCGATCCGCTTCGGTCGGCGTCATCACGCCAGGGATACAGAGCACGTTCTCGCGGTTGCAGACCCGAATGACCTCTTCGTTGAGATTCGGGGCGAGCACGAACTCCGCGCCGGCCTCGATGACGTTGCGCGCGGCAGCGGCGTCCATCACGGTCCCGGCCCCCACGACGGCGTCGGTGTCAGCGAGCGCGCGGTCGACTGCGGCGATCATCTCGGTACATCGCTTCGCGTCGGCGGTCACTTCGATCGCGGTCACGCCGCCCGCGTGGATCGCTTCGGCGACCGGAACGATGTCCTCCTCGTCGATGCCCCGGAGGACGGCCGTCACGCCGCTGTCGACGATCCGCTTGCGGACTGCCTGTTTTCGTGCCATGCGGCGGTCTCCGACGGCCGAGAACAAAAAGGGGTGCTACTCGGCGGCCGGCACTGATTCACCGAACGACGGTCACATTCACCGGCGAGCGACGCACCACCGACTCGGCGGTATTGCCGAGCAGGACGTGGGGGAACTCCTCGCGGCTGTGGTTGCCGATGACGATATGATCGACGTCGTTCTCGTCGGCGTACGCGACGATGCGGCGCGCGGGCCGGCCGAAGACGATCTCAGTAGTTAGGGACCGGTCGTGCTCTGTGGCACGCTCGCGGGCGTCGTCGTGGAGTTCCTCGGCGTCGGCTTTCGCGCCCTCGTACCACTCCTCGGAGTAGCCGGGCATCCCTGGCACTCCAGTCGGCGACTGGAGGCCCGGCGCGAGCGGATCGACGTCGAACGGGTCGATCACGGTGAGAACGGTGATCGCGACATCGGGCATGTCGAGGGCGTGATCGAGCGCGCGCTCGGATCGTGGCGACCCGTCGAGCGGGACGAGGACCTGCGTCGTGGACTCGCTCATGCGGAGCTATTGCACGCGGACGAGCAAAGCGATTTCCGTTCGACCTGACGGACCGGGCGGGTCGTGGCTCGGATCGCCGTCGGCGTCACAGCACGAACGCGAACACGAGATACGAGCCGATCGCGGAGATCGTCGGCGTGAGAAGCCACATCGTGACGATACGCCCCGTGGCTGCGCGGTCGAACAGATCCGCCGCCGCGAGTTCCTCAGGGTCTTCCGTGCCGATCTTCGGGACAGGGTCGACCGGTGTGTCGCCCGTGGCGCTACCAGGGTTCGTGGCCTCAGCGGGCTTCTCACCGGCCGCGAGGTCGCCGACCGTCGGACCCTGAGCAGGTCCCTCGGGCGTGCCGTCGGCAGTTGGTCGCTCTCGTGCATCCGATCCATCCCGTGCTTCGCTCGTCCGCGCGGGAACGAGCGCACCCGCCGAGACGTCCGGGCGACCCTCGCCCTCGATCGCAGTCTCGGCGGCATCGGCCAGCGTGACCGCACGTGAGGCCCGGCCCCATCCGAGGCCGATGATACACGAGGTCATGCTGACTGCGAGGCTCGCCGGAATGCCGAGGTTTGAGAGCACGGTGATGATGGTCGCGCCGATCAGCGAGACGAGGATTGCGGCGAGGATCGGGAGGTCGGTGATCCCGTCGCCCACCGTGTCGAGGGTGCGCCGGGCGATCGTGAACGCGCCGATCCCCATCGCACCGACCGCGAGCAGCGTGCCCGCGCCGACTCCGATCTCGCCGCTGCCCACCAGCGGCGCGACCGCGTTCGCGGTGTTCGACGCGCCCGCCGAGAACGCGTTGTAGCACGCAACGATCAGGACGACCGCCGCACCCACGATGTCTCGCCTGGTCGCGCCCTCCCGAAGTCGGGGTCGGGGGATCGTCCCCGAACGATCCACGTCGAACAGTCCGTCCTCGATCCGACCGAACGAGATCCTGGCATCGAGGTGTGGATAGATGTACCGACCGAGGAGGACACCGATCCAGAACGCGACGAGTGGAGCGACGATCCACGCCGAGACGATCCCGAACATCACGTCCTGGTTGAGCGTGCCGTTCGCAACGCCCAGTCCGGCGATCGCGCCGACGGCGGTCATCGAGGTCGAGGCAGGTACGCCGAAGAGGTTCGAGATGAGGAGGGAGCCGCCGGTAAAAAAGAGCAACACGGCGCTCGCCGCGAGCGTGAACTCCTCGGCGACGATCTCGGAGCCCATCGTCGTGATGACCTCCTGTCCGACCGTCCAGCCACCGAGCAGTGCAAAGGCGGTAAAGAGCACCGCCGCGAGGGTCTTGCCGGTGATCCGACTTCCCACTGCGGGGCCGAACGCGACCCCGGTCGAGGAGCCTCCGATGTTGTAGCCCACGAACACCGCGACGAGCACTCCCGCGACGAGCAATGCGGAAACCATGTGCTATGTCTCGCGTTGCCGAAAGAAATGTCGGTTTCGCTTCGGTGCTGCGGGTCGTCGAGGCGAGAGCCGAGCGTAGCCTGCCATCCGACACGACAGCCCGCCGATCGTCGCTTTGCCCGCAACGCTCTTTCACGAACCACTCTGGAACAGTCGACAGCGGCAGCGAACGACGGCCCGTGATCGGCGGAACTCCCCTACCGAGTCCGGCGATCGGGAAGGGAAACTACCCCTCGTACTCCTTCCGGTAGCCCTCGAACTCCGCGAGGTGTTCTTCCTCGTCGGCGAGCAGCTCCGTCGCGAAGTCCTCGGTCACGGGATCGCCGGCTTCCTCGGCGACCTCGATGAGTTCGCGGTAGGTCTCGACGGCACCCTTCTCGGCGGCGATCACGCCGTCGATCACCGAGAGCACGTCCGTTGGGTCCTCGGGCGGTTGAAGGGCGTCTTGTCCCATTTCGAGGTCGAACGAACCCTTCGGCTGGCCGCCGAGTTGGGAGATGCGTTCGCCGATCTCCTCGGCGTGGCCGAGCTCCTCCTGGACGTCGGCACTGAGGCTGTCGGCGATCTCTTCGGCCGCGACCCCTGCGAGCGCGGCGGCGTTGGTCTGGTAGTTGATGACGGTCTCGAACTCGTCGTTTCTGGCCTGTGCGAGCAGTTCGAGCACGCGGTCGTCGCCTTCGACACTCATGGATCAACCGTCGAGCGCCGTGTCCTTAAACGTCCGTCTCGCGGAGACGTTCGGCGAGTGCGTCCCCGAGGATCGTGGCGGCGCGCTTGACGTCGGGGAGTCGGACGTACTCGCGATCCGCGTGAGCGACAGGCCCCGATTCGTCCGCGAGATCGCCAGGACCGAACACGACTGTCGGGGCCTCGCGCGCGAAATACGACGCCTCGGTTGCGGCGGTGAACGGCCGGACCGCACCACCCGACGCCTCTTGGAGCACGCTGACCACGCGATTCTCGTCGGACGTCTCGAACGCTTCGAGAAACGGCGTTTCGCGCTCGGTCAGCGCGAACGACACCGCGTCGGGCGCTGGTGCGTGCTGGGTGAGATACTCGTTCAGCGCGGTCTCGAAGCCCGTTGCGGTCTCGGGCGGGACGCTTCGGCGATCGAGAACGATCGCACACTCGGCGGGCACCTGATTCGTCGCGTCGCCGCCGTCGACGATCGTCGGGGTGAGCGTCGGCGCGCCGAGATCGGGGTGGGCGGCGAGTCCTTCGGGTCGGTCGTCGAACCCGGAGAGCGCGTCGATCACCGGCGCGGCCATCGTGATCGCGTTCTGTCCCGTGTGCGGCTCGGCGGCGTGGGCACGCTCGCCAGCGATCGTGATGCGCCCCTCGAAGCGCCCCTTCGCGGCGTTACAGACGTCGAGACCGGTAGGCTCGCCAACGATCACCCAATCCCCGCGTTCGGGATCGAGGTCGAGCGACGGCACGAGTGCCGCCGCGCCGATCGAACGGGTTTCCTCGTCGGGCGTCACGGCGAGCGTGAGCCGACCTCGGTCGGGCTCGATACTCGAAAACGCGGCGAGCATTGCGGCCAGCGGCCCCTTGGCGTCGCAGGCCCCGCGCCCGTGGAGAATCGCTCCGTCGCGTTCGGCGGGAACGTGTGGCGAAACGGTGTCAAGGTGGGTGTTCAACACGACGTGTGGGCCGTCGGTGGCGTCCCCACTGGCCTCGCGCGTCGCTATCACGTTGCCCGCATCGTCGACAGTCGGTTCGATACCTGCCTCGCGGAGCGTTTCACAGAGGAGGGCTCGCATCGCCCCAACGTCGTCGTGGGAGGGCGTTCGGACTGCGTGTTCGAGGAATTCGAGCGGATCGATCATCGATCAGTCGCCGGCTGCCTCGGCGCTCTGTGGGTTGTCGATCTGAATCTCGGCTGTGCCCTCGCGTTCGGTCGGTCCGGCGAGCACTGCACCGCGTTCGTCGAGTCGGATATCGAGGCGACCACCGGGCGGCCGCACCGCGATAGCTTCGGCGTCGGTGTGGCCGAGTTCGCGCGCGACCGCCGCGATTGCCACCGCACCAGTCCCACACGAGCGCGTTTCGCCTTCGACACCGCGCTCGTAGGTGCGCTGGTCGAACGCCCCGGCCGACCAATCGGGTCCGTCGTCTGTGCTGGGACTAGCGACTGTGACGTTCGCGCCGCGGGGGAAGGCGTCGGCGTGGCGCACCGCCGGGGCGACGGCGTCGAGGTCCACGGTCGAGACGTCGTCGACGAACGCGACCGCGTGGGGAACGTCGGTGTTCACCGCCGTTACGGTGAGCCCCTCGACGGGTTCCTCGACGAGCGGTTCGTCGCGCACCACCGGGACCGCCGCGGGCGCGAAGCTCGGCGCCCCCATCTCGATCGTCACGCTGTCGCCGTCGACCGTCGCGCGGCGCGTGCCCGCTTGAGTGTCGACCATCACGGTCGTCTCGTCGTCGCTCGCGTCGTCAGAAGCCGATCCGCGCCGTCCCCCATCGCTCGCGGGCGTCGCCCGCTCGCTCTCTTCGCGACGGCAAAGCCGTCGCGCGGCCCACGCTGCGGCACACCGCGCACCGTTACCACACATCGGAGCGGTCGAACCGTCGGGCTGGACCAGCGTCATCACGACCCGGGGCGAGGCGTAGCCGTCTTCGAGCGCGAGAAAGAGCACACCATCCGCGCCGATCGACCCGCCGATCGCGAGGCCGTCCTCGCGATCACAGAGCCTCGTCGCAATCTCTCGTCGATCGGCGACGGGTTCGGCCGCGTCCACCACGAAGAAGTCGTTGCCCGTACCATGATACTTCTCGATCGGGATCATCGATCGACCTCCAAACGCGTGAGATCGTCGATCGTCTCACGATGCACGCAGACTCGCGACTCGCCGTCGTCGAGCGCGATCACTGCTGGACGTGGCCGGGAGTTGTACGTGCTCGCCATCTCGTAGCCGTACGCGCCGGCGTTCCCGACCGCGAGGAGGTCGTCACGTGCTGGCGCAGGAAGCTCACGATCCCGCGCGAGCGCATCGGCGGACTCACAGACCGGCCCCACGACCGTCGTCGACACCGTCCCGCGCTCGGCAGCGTCCGGTGCGAGCAACCGGATCGCGTGGTGGGCGTCGTACAGCGCGGGCCGGAGGAGATCGGTCATCCCACAATCGACGCCGACGATGGTGGTTTCGGGTGTCGACTTCACGGTGTTGGCGCGGGTCACCAGTACACCGGCGTCGGCGACGAGGTATCGGCCCGGTTCGATCCCGAGTGCAGGGTCGCGGTCGTCCGAGCCGTCGACACTGTCGAGCGCCTCGTGGGTGGCCGCAGCGAGCGAGTCGAGATCGAGCGGTGATTCGCTCTCACGGTAGGGAACGCCGAACCCGCCGCCGACGTTCACCGTATCGAGGACGACGCCCGCGTCGGCTACTTCGCTCACGAGTTCGCCCATTCGGGCGACCAGCGCACGATGAGAATCGAGATCGTCGTCGTTGAGGATGCCACTCCCGGCGTGGGCGTGGAGGCCGCGAACGTCGAACCCGCGTTCTGCGGCCTCGCTCACGACCGCCGCAGCTCGCTCGTCGGGAACCCCGAACTTCGGATCGGTGCCCGTCCGTACCTTCTCGTGGTGGCCCGCACCGACGCCGGGGTTCACCCGGACGAACAGCTCTCCCGTCCAGCCGCGTTCGGCGAGGCGATCGAGGGTGTCGCTCGCGCCGATCGTGATGGCGACCTCGTGATCCGCGGCGAGATCGACCACCCGATCGAGATCCCGGGCGGGTGGGTTGACGGCAGTGTAGCGGACGCGGTCGAACCCTGCCTCCAACGCACGGACGACCTCGCCAGCGGAGGCGCACTCGGCCCCGAGGCCAGCATCGGCGATCGTTTCCAGCACGCTCCCGATGGCGTTCGCCTTGACTGCGTAGCTGATTTCGGCGTCGAGGAACGCCTGCCGAAGGCGAACAGCGTTCTCTCGAACGCGATCCAGGTCTACGACGTACAGTGGCGTCCCGTGCTCGGTGGCGAGATCGCGCAGGTCGGCCGCCGGCCAGTCAGCAAGCCGTCTGACGGGCGGGTTCACGGCCGCCACCGACGAAGTGCTGGCAGCCTCGGTGGTCATCGGAGCGCTTCCTCGCGTTCGGTCGCTTCGAGCGTTCGATCCTCGACGTCGGTCGCCACCACGGCGGGCTTGTACGCCCCGCCGTCGAACAGGTCGTGATCGCCGACCGACGACTCGACGAATCTGGTGAACGCCCGGCGCTCGGGTAGCAGGCGACCGTAGATGATTTCCTCGTCGACCAGATCGTACACCGGAATCCGCGGCGTGAGCAGCGTGTTCTCGCCGACTACCGAGTCGTGGCCGACCACGAATCCCGAGGTGACGCGACAGCCCGCGCCGAGCGAGACGCCGTCCTCGATCACGACCGGCGCGTCCTCGACCGGTTCGAGCACGCCACCAATGAGGGTGTTCGCGCCGAGCTTGACGTCCGCACCGACCTGTGCGCACGAGCCCACGGTGTCACACGAGTCGACGAGGGTGCCGTCGCCGACGTGAGCGCCGGCGTTGACGAAACTCGGACTCATCAGGATCGCGTCGCTGCCGACGTGTGCGCCCCGCCGGATCACGGTTCCGTCTGGCGTGTTTCGGGTGCCCCGCTCGCCGAGGTCGTTGGTCCGACGCAGCGGAAGCACGTCGTGGTAGTCGACGCCACCGTACTCTCGGCTCTGTGTCTCGCGGAGACTGAAATTGAGCAGCACGCCCCGCTTGACCCATTCGTTTGCCTGCCAGTCGCCGTCTCGCTTCTCGGCGGCGCGCACGTCGCCGGCTTCGAGCGCGTCGAGGAACGTGTCGAGCAGATCGCGTTCCTCGCTGCCGGCGTCGCCCGCGGTCAGTCCGTCGTCAGTACGTTGCCACAGCGTGTCGATCTCGGATTCGAGACTCATGATGATCCCTCGATAACGTCGTCGAACGCATACCAGCCGGCCTCGTGGCCGGCGAGCCATCCCGCCGCGTCGAGCGCGCCCGCCGCAAAGACCCCACGGCTCTCCGCGCGATAGGCGAGCGTGAGCACCTCGTCGTTGTCCGCGAGGAGTACCTCGTGTTCGCCCCGCACGCCGCCGGCGCGCCGGACGTGAACCCCGATCTCGCCGTCGGTCCGGGACTGTTCGCCCTCGCGGCCGTATGTTCGCTTCCCAGTACCCCCACCGCTCTCGTCCTGCCTCGCGTCGTCCCGCGCCGCGTCGATGTCGTCGAGCAGCGTCGTCGCCGTGCCGCTCGGCGCGTCGCGCTTGCGGTTGTGGTGGGTTTCGGTCAGTTCGATGTCGTACTCCGGCAGCGCCGCGACGGCTTCGGCGAGCGCCGATCGAAGCGCGTTGATTCCTCGCGAGAAGTTCGTCGCCCACAATACGGGGACCGCTTTGGCGGCCTCGCGGAGCGCCGACTGCTCCGGGTCGTCCAACCCTGTCGTGCCGGTGACGAACCCGACGCCGGCTTCGGCACAGGCCGCCGCGTACTCGATCGACGACTCGGGACCAGTGAAGTCCACGACGACCTCGGGCTGCTGCTCGGCGAGGAGATCGGGGAGGGCGACCGCGTCGTGGACCGCGTGACCGGCGACGCGTTCATCGTCCGCAGGATCGCGGTTGACCGCGAACGCCACCGCCACATCGTCGCGGTCGGCGGCCGATTCGAGCACCGCGCGCCCCATCGCGCCCGTCGCGCCCGTGACCCCGACGACCGTCACCGTTCGGCCTCCGGCGCGACGGGTTGTTCGCGGTCGTCGGTGCTCGCGTCGTCGAGATCGGCGAGGACGGTTTCGAGCGAAGCGCGATGCTCGGTCCCGAGCCGCGAGAGCGGTGCGCGCAGGTTGCCCGCGACGTGGCCGCGGATCGCCAGCGCTTCCTTCAGCGGGATCGGGTTGGTCTCCCAGAACAGCGCGCGAAAGAGCGGCCCGAGTTCGTGGTGGCGCTCGCGTGCCCGATCGAAATCGCCGTCGAGCCCCGCGTGAACCATTTCGCTCATTCTTCGGGGTTCGACGTTCGCAGCGACGCTGATCGTTCCGCGAGCGCCCACGGCGAGTAGCGGGAGCGTGAGCGCGTCTTCGCCCGAGAGCACGGTGAAATCCTCGTCGCGGGTGCGCTCGACGAGTTCGCTCGCCCGCCCCACGTCGCCGCTCGCGGACTTGTAGCCCGCGACGTTTTCGTGGTCGGCGAGCGCGACCGCGGTGTCGATTTCGATGGATCGTCCCGTGCGGCCGGGCACGTTGTAGACGATCTGGGGCAGATCGATTGCGTCGGCGAGCGCCCGGAAATGAGCCTCCATCCCGGCGGGTTCGGGCCGGTTGTAGTACGGCGAGATCAGGAGAAGCGCGTCCGCACCGGCCGCCCGCGAACGCTCGGCGAGGTCGATCGCCTCCCGGGTCGCGTTCGAGCCAGCGCCGGCGATCACGGGAATCGAGACGGTTTCGGCGACCGCCTCGACGACTGCGACGTGTTCGTCGTGGGTCAGGGTCGCGCTCTCGCCGGTGGTGCCGACGGGAACGAGTCCGTCGACGCCCGCGCGTTCGAGGCGGCGGGCCTCGCTCCGGAGTCGGTCGAAATCGATGGTGTCGTCGGGTTCGAACGGCGTGGCCATCGCGGGGAACACGCCGTCGAGGTCGATGGATGGTGTCATGCGGTGTCGTCTGTGGTATCGTGGTGGGTGGTGGTGTTGAGACTCGGCAGTGGGACGCTCGAAAACGGTGCGCGACGGGATGCCACCCTGCCACGAACCAGCCTCAGGTGCGTTTTGTGTCCGCGCGCGGGACACCACACCCACGGCTCGGGGGCCGGCCGAACCGGGATGTAAACCGTCGCATACCCGCTACACTGCACCCGCCGAACTTATGCGTTGCGTCGCGTGCGATACCTGCCGAACTTCGAATCGTGCGCCAGCCTCGGATTCGATGAAGAAAGCTAATTCGCCTACGGCAAATCACGACGCAAATGAGAGACCGCAGGCCACACCCTCCCCAACCGATTCCCTCACTCGCTTCGCTCGTTCGGTCATCCCTCGCGTGAGTCGCGCGCCTCCGGCGCGCTCCCGCGCGCCACCCCATCCAGTAAGTGGTTTCTGCGGGACAGTACAGAACTGACCTGCCCGTGGCGAAACGCTTTAGCGGGCAGTCTGTCGATTACCGACATGTCGAACGTTCATCCGGCCCAGCGCGTTGCGGTGCTGGTCGACGCACAGAACCTCTATCACACCGCCCAGAGCGTCTACTCACGCAACATCGACTACGACGAACTCCTCGATGCGGGCGTCGCCGGGCGCGAACTCACCCGCGCGATCGCGTACGTCATCCGGGCCGACTCGCCCGAGGAGGAGAGTTTCTTCGAGGCACTCGTCAACATCGGCTTCGAGACCAAGATCAAGGACATCAAGACCCACGCCGACGGCTCCAAGACGGCGGACTGGGACGTCGGGATGATCCTCGATGCGGTGACGCTCGCGCCGCATCTCGACACCGTCGTGATCTGCACCGGCGACGGCGATTTCTCGCGGCTCTGTTCGCATCTCCGGCACAAGGGCGTCCGGGTCGAGGCGATGGCGTTCGAGGAATCCACATCGGAGGAACTCCTCGATGCCGTCGACGGCTTTACCGATCTCTCCGAACGCCCGGAGACGTTCTTGCTGTAACCCGGTTCTGCTTCGCGTCTCAGACCGTTCCTTCGGACGTGCCGACGAGCAGCGTGCCCGCAGCCAGCACGAGCGCGGCGATCGCGGCCAACGGGACGGGAATCGAGACCGAAACGAGCGACGTCGGGAGGGCGAACAGGAGGATGGTCACTGTGCCGACCACGATGAGTGCTGCCCCCGCGAGTACCTTGGTGCGTTCGTCCATGGAACGAGGCTGGGTTCCGATCGGTCTAAATCGCTTCGAAACCGTCGTGTCGTCACGCCGGAGTACCCGATGGACGCGCTTTTGCACACCGGCGGCGAACCGAGGCCAATGGCCGAAGAACTCGCGCGACTGCGAACGATCGCGGACTACCAGTTCGGCCACAGCGCCGGCGTGACGCTGTTCGCCGGCGATCCCGAGGTTCACCACACCGCGACCGGCCGGCCGGAACAGGTGCTCGTCGGCGGCGAGCGTCTCGTGACCTACGGCGTCGACGGCCGGTTCACGCTCGGTCTCGCCGGCGGCGAGCGGCTCCGCGCGGCATTTGCGGCTCCGCGAGCCCGCGTCGTCGTCGGCGAGGAGAGCGCACCGTTCGTCCGCGAGGGGAAAAACGCGTTCGCGAAGTTCGTCACCGCGGTCGATCCTGCCGTCCGCCCCGGCGACGAGGTCTGCATCGTTGGCCCCGACGACGACCTGTTCGGCGTGGGGCGGGCAGAGCTCGCTGCCGACGCGATGGCCGACTTCGAGACCGGAGTGGCGGTCAAGACCCGCGAGGGAGCCGACTGAACCCTATCGACGTTCGATAGTCCTCGATATTTGGTAGCCATTGATGATCGGCAGCCAGCGCCCGACAGTATATGTGGCTGGTCCCCGACGAACCGATGATGCTCGACATCGACTTCCCGACCGAGGAGCCGCGTTTCATCGACACCCACGCCCACCAGCCGACGAGCGAGTTCCTGGAGGACGCCGGCGGCGAGATGATGGGCGACGCCGCGGGCAAGTTCGGCACCGATCTCAAAACGTGGGGCTACGACGAGATGGTCGAGGAGTACCACGCAGCCGGCATCCGTCACGCGGTCCTGCTGGGCTGGGACGCCGAGACCAACACTGGCAACCCGCCAGTCACGAGCGAGTACGTCGCCGAGATCCGCGACGAGTACCCCGACTTCTTCACCGGGTTCGCGGGCATCGATCCCCTGAAGGACGACTGCGTGGAGTCCGCCGAGCGCGCGATCGAGGACCTCGATCTCTCGGGGTTCAAGTTCCAGCAAATCGCCCAGGGGTTCGACCCGAGCGCGCCCGAACACGACCCGCTCTGGAACACCATCGAGGACCTCGGCGTTCCGGTGGTGTTCCACGGCGGCAACTCCACTCTCGGCGCGGGCAGCCCCGGTGGCCGCGGCCTCCGAATCGAACATGGGAACCCCATGCTGATCGACGACGTGGCTGCACGATTTCCCGATCTCCAGATCCTGCTCGCCCATCCCGCCTTCCCGTGGGAGAAAGAACAGCTCGCGATCTGCCAGCAGAAGGGCAACGTCTACATGGATCTCTCTGGCTGGCTCCCCAAATACATCGACGACCAGGTGCTCCACTACGCCGGCACCGTCCTCAAAGACAAGGTGATGTTCGGGACCGATTACCCGATGATCCGGCCCGAGGAGTGGCTCGAATCGTTCGCCGAGCACACCGACTACCCCGAAGAAGTCGAGCGGAAACTGCTGTGGGAGAACGCCGAGGCGTTCCTCGGCCTGTAATCAACCGACAGCGCGTACACAGCCAGCCGGATTTCGGCCGGTGTGGAAAACGATCAGTTGGCGGCGCTCGATCCGTCGTCGGACTCCTCGCTCACGTCGATTTCATCGTCGTCGCTGCTCGATCCCGAGAACAACTTTCGCTTGATGAACCGGATACCGAGTAGCGTCCCGAGGCCGGTGGCGATCGCGCCCGGGATGCCGTATTTCTTGTACCCGTACGTGGCCGCTTTCTTGACCGCAGTCATCGCGAACATGTGGCAGAACGTACACCGGTGAGCGCAAAAGCGCTGTGCTTGCAGTCGTCGGTAGGGGGCCCGAGCAAGTGCAACGCTCAAGGGGACCCCTGACCAACCACAGCGATATATGAGTCGACGGATTCCTCGCCGACGGGCCCTCGCGGGCGTGGCGCTCGTCGTCGCGCTCGGGTTCGGTGGCTGTCTCACGCTCGGCCCAACCGTCACGGCCGACACCGGCAATTCGGCCGTCTTCGAGCAGGTATCGTCCGACGAGCCGTGGGCCAGTGGCCGGGTGAAGGCGTCGGTGAACCTCACCCCGTCCGCAACGACCGATCAAGGTGTCTCCAAGCTCGTGGTGATCTCCGAAAGCGGCTCCAGCTTCGATACCACGACCGTCGAAACCGGACAGACTAGCGGGATCACCCTCTATCTGCCGGCGAACGGGAACGCGACAGTCACCGCGGTCAACACCGTCAATGGAACCGTCGTCGGCACCCAGACGGTCACCGCCGACGGCAACAAACTGTTCTGAGTCTAGCGCTGTGAGTCCCGGAGGATCAGCGGACCGATGGCGAGCGTCCGCTTCGCGACCGTCGCGATTCGGATGATGTAGGTGAGGAGAAGGAGAAAGGGGAGCAAGGAGACGGTGAACGCGCCGGCAACGACCAGCAGGATGTTCGGCAGCCCGAACAGCGAGCCGGTGAACGAGTCACCGCCGACGAACGCGAGCGTGCTGCCGGCGACGACCAGCGCGGGCACCGAGACGTAGAGGATGAGCTGTGAGAGGTTGATGAGCGCCCACTCGAAGTACAGCGTCTTGATGTGCTCGCGCGCCGGCCCGAACATCGACAGCGTGGTTTTGAGCTCTTCGAACAGCGCGCTGTCCTCGTCGGTGAGGCTGTCGGCGTGGTCGTCGGCCATCCGCTCGACCTGGAAGATCTTCCAGCCGTAGTTGTAGTTCAGCGCGGCAAACAGCACGTCGAACGACCCAAATTTCGCGCCGTCGAGTTCGTTTCTGACCTCTTCGGAGTTGCCGGTGACGCTGTCGGTAAACTCGTCGACTTCCGCACGGAGCTGGTCGTTGTCGCTCTCGGCGATCGATCCGCGGAGCGCCTTCGCCCGGCGTTCGGTCGCGTTGACGATCTCCCGGAGGAACGCCGACGGATCGGCGGGTGTTGGCTGGCCGATCAGCTCCTGGGTGAACTCCCGGAAGTCCATCGTGTCGCTCATCCGCATGTGCTGCTCGCCGAGCGGGCCGTTCTCCTGTGAGATGACAAGCTGGCTGATCGTGACCACGAGCGTGGTGCCGGTGATGATCGCGCCGAGCATCGTCGAGAACATCGTCTCGATGGTGTCCGCGGCGGTGACGACCGACGCGAACGGTGGGTAGACGAGCGTGCCAGCGACGACGAACGCGACGAACACCGCGATTGCCAGCAGCGTGGTCACAGCCAGGCGATTCGCCCCGAGCACGGCCCAGAGCTTGATCCGGCTCTCGTCGGAGCGCTCCCGCATCGTGTTCGCCGTTCCAATGTTGATGTCCTCATCAGGATCGGCGTCGATCTCGGTGTCGCTGTCCGGGTCTGCCTCGATGTCGACCTCGCTACTACTCATGTGAACCCCCGTCGACGGGTCGCTTGAAGACGAAGTATTTCGTGCCACCGCCAACGTACTCGACGGTCGAAACGAGCTCCCAGCCCTCGCCACCGAGCTCGTTCAGCTGGGTCTTCGGGTCGATCGCCTCCTTCTTGGTCGAGCCCCGCGGCGGCCGGAGCGTTTCGTACTCCCACTGGGTCATGGTCCATCGCTCATGACCACTCCAACGCACCCCATCGTGGTAAACGGCGCTGCTTTCATATGATGCCCCGCTACTGATGCGGTACTCATCGCCGCACCACCACACCCCTCCGGCAGCCATCAGGCCGATTAAATCGACAGCTGCGACCGTTGTGAGCCGAACCACCCAGTCCACGGCGAAACGGCTATCCGCGCCGCCGCGGTACGGACTACCATGATCGTTCGTGAATCGAGGCACGACGACGTCGACGCCATCGAGGCGGTGGCACGAGCGTCGTGGGAGACCGACTATCCGACGATCCTCAGCCGCGAAACCGCCCGTGACGGCGTCGAGGAGTGGTACGACGCCGATCGGCTCGCCGCCGAAATCGAGAGCGACGACGCGCTGGTGCCGGTCGCCGACAGTGGGGACGAGGTCGTCGGGTTCGCCCACGCGGTCGAGGACGAGGGCGGTGGGGCGATCCTCCGACTCTACGTCGCGCCCGAACACCGACGCGAAGGCGTCGGCGGCGATCTGCTCGATCACACCCACGAGGCGTTCGGGGAGCGCGGTGCGGAGCAGGTTCGGGCGATGGTGCTCGCCGAGAACGAGCCCGGCAACGAGTTCTACCGCCGCCACGGGTTCGAACTGGTCGAGGAGAGCGAGACCGTCATCGCCGACACGTCCTACCGGGAGAACGTCTACGTGGCCGAGCGGTGACCACGTCCCGCTGACCACGTCCTCCCACAGGCAATCAACGGCCGCAACCGGTAGTGCGTGATTCGCTGCGGACGGCAAACCGCTTTATCCGTTCCTGTCGTCGGGAGAACTGCAATGACAGGGTTCGATCTCATCGTGTTCGGCGGCGGAACCGGCAACACGGTCGCGTCGGCGGCGGCCGCCGAGGGTCTGGAGACCGCGCTCGTCGAGAAGGGACCGCTCGGTGGGCTGTGTCTCAACCGCGGCTGCAACCCCTCGAAGATGCTGATCCAGCACGCGAACGCCCACAACACGATCCGGGACGCCGACGAGTTCGGGATCGACGCGACCGTCGACGAGATCCGGTTCGGCGAGTTCGTTCGGCACGTAAACGACGAACTCGCCGACGCCGCCAGCAGCAAGGAGACGAACAAACGGGAGGAAGCAAATCTCACGCTACTCCAGGAGGAAGCCCGGTTCGTCGACGACCACACGATCGAGATCGTCGAGAGCGGCGAGACCCACACCGCCGAAAAGGTCGTCATCGCCGCCGGAAGCCAGCCGATCGTACCGGACGCGATCGACGGACTCGCAGACGTGGACTTCCTCACCAGTGACGACGCCATCCGGCTCGAAACACCCCCGGACCGGCTCGTGGTGCTCGGCGGCGGCTACATCGCGGCGGAGCTCGGCTACTACTTCGAGTCCTTTGGCACCGACGTGGCGCTGATCGAGATGGAAGACAGCCTGGTGCCCCGCGAAGACGCCGACGTGGCCGAGGCGTTCACCGAGATCGCCGCGGATCGTCACGACGTGTACACCGGCCACCGGGTCTCGACGGTCACCGAGTCGGACGGCGAGCTCACTGCCGTCGCCGAGTCGGAGAGTGGTGACGAGATTGAGGTGTCGGGCGACGAACTCCTCGTCGCTCTGGGCCGCCGGCCGAACACCGACGGGATCGATCTCGACGCGACGAACGTCGAGACCACCGACGCCGGATTCATCGCGACCGACGATCGGCTACGAACGAACGTCGAGAACGTCTGGGCAATGGGCGACATCGCCGACAACGGGATGTTCAAACACTCCGGCGACTACGAAGGCGAGGTGATGATCGACAACGTCGCGCGCGACGCGGAGCGGACGGCGGACTTCACCGCGCTGCCGCACGCCGTCTTCACCGAACCACAGATCGGCGCAGTGGGCGAGAACGAATCGACGCTCGACGACGCCGGCCGAGAGTACGTCATCGGACGAGCCGATTTCACCGACACCGCGATGAGCCGGGCGCTGAAACTCGATCACGGGTTCGCCAAGGTGCTCGCCGACCCCGACAGTCGAGAAATCCTCGGCTGTCACATCATCGGCCACGAGGCCTCGATGTTGATCCACGAAGTCACGCCGGCGCTCCGGTACGGCGCGACGGTCGACGACCTCGCGAACACTCTCATCCACGCCCATCCCTCGATGAGCAAGGTCGTGCTGAAAGCCTGCAAGGACGTCCCTGAGAGCGTGGAGTAGCCCGGACGGCGCGACCTCAACCGATTTGAGCCGTCGACTCGACGGACGACCCATGACAGCCGACGAGCCGACCGTCGAGGCGGACATCCGCGAACGGATCGCGAGCGATCCCTACTGCGACACCCTGGGGATCGATCTGATCGACCTCGGAGCAGGCACCGCACGTACCGAACTCGCCGTGACCGATGACCTGCTGAACTTCCACGGAACGCCCCACGGTGGGGCGGTGTACTCGCTCGCGGACGCAGCGTTTGCGGCGGCGTCGAACTCGCATGGGAAAACCGCGCTGGCGCTCGAAACCAACATCTCGTACCTCGATAGCGTCGAGGTGGAAACGACGCTCGTCGCGACCGCCAAGGAGACACACGTGAGCGGGCGAACTGCCGAGTACGAGGTCGTCGTCACCGACGGAGAAGGGGAGGCAGAGGATGCTACACGGATCGCGACCTTCCGCGGGCGAGTCTATCGTCCCTGATCGTCAGTCCGCCGTGACTCAGTCTCGCACGGGACGGAACACCCGAAGCGTGCCACGTTTGACCGGCTCCGATCCGATCTCCGTGAAACCATGGTTGGTGAACACGTCCTTCCAGTTGCGGTAGTACAGGGGAACGCCGTCGACGTTGTTCATGGCGTCGGTATCCGTATTCTCACGATCCGCCACTCCGGTCTCGTTTTCGGCCGTGATAAGGCGGTTATCGGTGATCCGACGGAGTTCGTCGAACACCCACTCGTCGTCGGGGTGGAGATGCTGGAGCGTCTCGACCGAGAACACGGCGTCGAAACGGCCGTCGTCGAACTCCGTGACGACGTCCTGGATGGCGTCGACGTGGAACGTTCCCTGAGTGGCGAGTTCGGGATGGGCCTCGGCCATCACGTCGAGCGCCTCGGGGTTGATCTCGATCCCGTGGAGATCTTCGTAGCCGTGATCGTGGAGGTGCGCGAGGTGGCGACCCGAACTACAGCCGAGTTCGAGGATCGATGCCTCACGACCGATCGGCTCGAGCCGTTCGCGGATCGCCTCGCTCGTCGCGTTCGGCCCGTGGTGGGCGTAGTACGCTGGCGAGTACGCTCCCGAGCGTTCGGCCCACCGTCGTCTGACCTCGGTCGAATCCACACCGCTCCGAGCACGCCGGCGCGTAAAATCGCTCCGACTCCAGGCCCATGTGCCGTGCTACCGGATAATGCCCATGACTTAACCGTGTCCACGCCGTAAATACCGATGTGAGTGAACAAAACGGGCGTCGAAACCTTCGTATGCCCGACGACGACGAGCTGTTCGCGGTCGTAACCGAACACAACGGCGGGAACCACGTTCGTGTCCGGTGTGAGGACGGCGAGAACCGGATGGGCCGCATTCCCGGCCGGATGAAGTACCGGACGTGGATCGAGGAGGGCGACGTCGTTCTCGTCGAGCCGTGGAGCTGGCAGGACGAGAAGGCCAACATCGAGTGGCGCTACAAGAGCCAGGACGCCGACCAGCTCCGGCGCGAAGGCCACATCGAGTAACACTCGTCACGTTCGAATGGCCTGATTGCCCCTGCTGATGGGGCTGGACCACGACCACGACCGCGACAGCAGTTCGCCGCGCTACCCCTGATCGGAGTCGCTTTTCCACGATTCCTCGTCTGTGGATATCGCTCGCCACACGATTTCGTCAAAAACTACCCGCACGTGTTCGTGTCGAAACAGGCAACTATCGGGTCCGAGTACGTCCGGGGAGTGACCGAGTACGATGCAGTGCTGTTCGACAACGACGGCGTCTTGATCGAGCCGCCAGCACGTGACACCCAGAGCGAAGCGACGCGTGCCGCGTTCCGCGAGATGGGCGTCGAGACGACCGACCGCCAGCACATCGCGGACATCGTCGATGGCGTCACCGTCGAACGACTTCAGGAGATCTGCACCGCGTACGATCTCGACGTGGACGCGTTCTGGGCAGCACGCGAGCGTCACGACGAACGCTCCCAGTTGGACGCGTTCAGAGCGGGCGCGCGCGGTCGCTACGACGACGTCGCGGCGATCACGGATCTCCCGCAGAGTCGCGGTGTCGTGAGCAACAACCGCCACTCCACCGTGACGTTCGTGCTGGATTTCTTCGATCTGGGTTCCTCGTTCGACGTTTACTATGGCCGCGAGAAAACCGTCGACAGTCTCCGGCACAAGAAGCCCGACCCGCAGTACCTCAACCGCGCGCTGGCGGATCTCGACGCCGAATCAGCACTCTACGTCGGTGACAGCGAGAGCGACGTGATCGCGGCCAAGCGGGCGGGTATCGACTCGGTGTTCGTTCGTCGACCGCACAGCCGTGACGTGGATCTCACAGTAACGCCGACGTACGAGGCCGACGACCTCCACGAGGTCGTGGCGATCGGCGATGACTGACCTGTCCAGTTGAACCAACACGAAGCGATCGGTTTCAACGAACTCGAAGAGCGCCGCCGAACCCGACCACGGTCACCGGTTCGTCCCATCAGCTAATCAGGTATCGTCCACCGGATCGTCGCCGATCCGCTCGACGGCGCTCTCGACGCCGTTTTCGGGAACCGTCCCGTCGCCCGTCGAGATCCGAACCGGTTCGTCCTCGCGTTCGTCGGTTTTCGGGACACGGACTTCGAGCGTGCCGGTGCTCGTCAGCGTCGCGGTCGCGGCCTCGGGATCGACCACTGCGCCGTCGGGGAGGTCGGCCTGGCCGTCGAGCGCGAGCCCGCGGCCTGGTGCGCGCATCTCGAACCCCTCGTGGTGGTCGCGGACGCGATCGATCCGGACGTGGACCGCGTCTTCGGAGAAGCGAACCTGGACGTCCTCCGAACTCGCGGCGGGCGCGTCAAACACCACGAGGTAGGCGTCGTCGCTTTCCAAGATGTCGGTCGGGAGCGGGCGGCGTTCCTGCGTGCGGCCCGCGATCCGCCCCATCCCGTCGAGGACCGCGTTGCCGACCGACTCGCCGACGTCGCGGATCATAGCTCGACCGATTCGAGACAGTCGGTGCCGCCGCAGTACGGACACTGGAAGTCCTCGACGCCGACGTCGTCGGGCATGTCGTAGGTGTAGTGCATCTCGAACATGTCCATCTCACAGCCGTCGTCGGTGCAGACGACTTCGAGGGTTGCCGGCATACTTCGCCATAGCCACGCGCGACCTATCAACCCACGGGTCGCAGCATCCCGGGAGCAGCGACAGTGTGCTGCAATGTGGCACGCAACGCTGGTGCGGTTGGCGCGCGGCTGCGCCGAGCGGGACGGCAGTACCGTCCCACTGGCCGTGCGAACGGCGCGAAACGCCGTGAGCAGACGCCGTTCATCGGCGTGCAACTCGCGTGCGAGGGATGACTGAACGAGCGGAGCGAACGGAGTGAGCGAAGCGAGTGAGGGAGTCGGCTGGGGAGGCGTGTGGCTTGCGGTTCTCATTTGTGTCGGCATCGGGGCGGTCGTTACGACGGCAACGGGGACCACGACAACACTGACTGCGACAGCAACCGCAACCGTCTCGAAAGCCCCGATGCGCTCGGGGTTCCGGGACTCGCTGCGCTCGCTCACTCCCTGCGGTGCTTGCTTCGTCCGGGTTCCCCGAGCGATCGCCGCTTTCACACCGTGAATGACGGGTAGCCGAGTTTTTACGCCCCGAGGCCGAACGAACGGCCATGACTGCGCCCGATCCAGCCACTCTCGACGTGACCCTCGTGGACGGCTACGTCGACGAACCCGCCCACTTCGGAGTGCCACCGTATATCTCCACGTACCCACGGTTCACCGCCGGTGCGCTCGTGGATGCAGGCGTTCCCGAAGAACGCATCACCTACCACACGATCGACGAACTCCGTGACGAACGGAACAAGTGGCGTGACGTGGCCGATGCGGACCTCATGATCTACCTCGGCGGGATGACCGTCCCTGGCAAGTACGTCGGCGGGACGCCGGCCGAGCCAGACGAAGTACGGGAGCTCGCATGGGCCGCGGAGGGAACGAGCCTGATGGGCGGCCCAGTCAAATTCGGCGTCGGCGAGGAGAACGCCGGCGCGACCGAGACCGAGCGATCGGATCTCGACTTCGAGTTCGTGGCAAAAGGCGATGTCGAGGCCGCAGCCCACGATCTCGTCGCCAATGGCCTAGAGGGCTTTGGCGACCGGATGCGTGACGTCGAGGAAGTCACGCAATGGGCGCGCGAGGGCGCGTTCGTGGTCGAACAGCACCCGAACCATCCCGAGTACCTGATCTGCGAGCTCGAAACCTCTCGGGGCTGTGCGTATCGATGTTCCTTTTGTACCGAGCCGCTCTACGGCAACCCCTCCTTCCGCCCGCCCCCATCGGTCGTGAGCGAGGTCGACGCGCTCGCGGATCGCGGCGCGCGGCACTTCCGGCTGGGTCGCCAGGCGGACATCCTCGCGTACGGCGGCGACGGCGAGGCTCCAAACCCCGACGCGCTCCGCGACCTCTACGGCGGCATCCGTGAGGTCGCACCGAATCTCGAAACCCTCCACCTCGACAACATCAACCCGGTCACGATCGTGCGGTGGCCCGAGGATTCGCGGGAGGGCCTCCGGATCATCGCCGAGCACAACACCCCCGGAGATACCGCCGCGTTCGGGCTCGAAAGCGCCGATCCCCGGGTGCAGGAGGCGAACGATCTCAACGTCACCGCAGACGAGTGCTTTCGCGCCGTGGAGATCGTCAACGAGGAGGCGGGCTGGCGGCCGGGCGAGGACCGCTCGGCCGCGCCGACGTACGGTGCGGACGCCGCCGATCGCCTCCCGAAGCTCCTCCCGGGGATCAACCTGCTCCACGGGCTGAAGGGCGAACGCGAGAAGACGTACGAACTGAACAAGCAGTTCCTCCAGCGGGTGTACGACGCCGGCCTGCTGCTCCGCCGGATCAACATCCGCCAGGTGATGGCGTTCGACGGAACCGAGATGAGCGACACCGGCGCGCAGATCGCCGACGATCACAAGAAACTGTTCAAGCAGTACAAAGAAGAGGTGCGTGAGGAGATCGACAACCCGATGCTCCAGCGAGTCGCGCCGCCCGGAACCGTGCTGCCCGACGTCCATCTCGAATACCACCAGGACGGCCGGACGTTCGGCCGCCAGCTCGGGACGTACCCGCTGTTGGTCGCTATTCCGGGCGAGCGCGAACTCGGGCGGGTAGTGGATATCGCGATCACGGATCACGGCTATCGGTCGGTGACGGGGGTCCCCGCACCGCTCGACCTCAACCGTGCCTCGATGGACGAGCTCGCGGCGCTGCCTGGCCTCGGCGACCAGCGTGCCGGCACGTTGGTGGTGAATCGCCCCTACAAATCGACCGGCGAGGCCGCGGCGACGCTCGGGATCGACCTGCCTGGCTTCACGACGGCGCGCACGCCAGAAGGGGCGGACTGATCTTCTCCCGTTGCTGCCGAGAGCGATTCGTTCCGAAACAATTACTTGAACGTCTTTGCAATCGTTCGAACGATGGTCCCATCCACCGATCGGCTCCGACGACTCATCGCCGACGAGATCGGCGAGTGCTGTGAGGAAGACGTCGAACAACGGCTCGATGACCTCGATTCGCTCGCCGAGCGGGCAACCACCGACCGGCTCGACAGGGATCGAAAAACGATGGCGGCGCTCGGCAGCGAGACCCGCCATCGGATCGCACGCCTTCTCGTCACTGCCGACGACGCGCTGTGTGTCTGTGAACTCCAACCGCTCGTCGACGTCAGCGAGAGTGCGATCAGCCACGCACTCTCGGATCTCGTCGACGCGGGGCTCGTCTCGCGCGACCGGCGAGGGAAGTGGCGCTACTACGAGAGCACCGGACGCGCCGAGCGGGTGTTCGCCGCGCTCGATGCAGCGGGAGACGACGAATGAGCGACGACCTCGGCACGCTCGATCGGTACCTCACCCTCTGGATCGGCGCGGCGATGGTCCTCGGTGTCGGACTCGGCCGGTTCGTCCCCGGCATCGCGGACGCGCTGAACGCGATCACGTGGCACGGCACCAGCCTCCCGATCGCCGTTGGACTGTTCGTGATGATCTTCCCGATCATGGCCGAGATCGACTACGAACGGATTCCGCGCGTGACCCGTACCGCGCGCCGCGAAATCGGACTGACTCTCGTTTTCAACTGGCTGATCGCCCCGTTCGTGATGTACGGGCTCGCGGTGACCTTCCTCGGCGGCCGGCCTCAGTTCGTCACCGGTCTCGTGCTCGTCGGGATCGCACCCTGCATCGCGATGGTGCTGGTTTGGAACGAACTCGCCGCCGGGAACCAGGAGCTCTGTGCGGTCTGTGTCGGCGTCAACAGCCTGCTCCAGATCGCGCTGTTCGTTCCCTACGCCTTCCTCTTTCTCACCGTGCTTCGGGGGACGGGGATCGATGTCGACATCGCGCTCGTCGCCCAGATGGTCGGAGTCTTTCTCGGACTGCCGCTCTTGCTCGGCTATCTCACCCAGAAGTTCGCGTTCCGAACGGTTGGCCGCGATACCTACTACGACCGCTTCGTCCCGCGAATCAGCCCCCTAGGACTTCTCGGCCTCCTCTTCACCGTCGTCGTGATGTTCGCGCTCAAGGGCGAGTACATCGTGAACAACCCCGATGAGATCGTGCTGATCGCGACGCCCCTGTTCCTCTTTTTCGCGGGGATGTGGGCGCTCGCCTACGGCGCGAGCGCGGTGCTCGGGTTCGATTACACCGAGAGCATCAGTGTGGCGTTTACCGCGTCCTCGAACAACTTCGAACTCGCGATCGCGGTCGCGGTCGCCGTCTTCGGGATCGGGAGCAACGTGGCGCTGGCGACCGTCGTCGGGCCGCTGATCGAGGTGCCGGTAATGCTCGCACTCGTCCGGGTGGCGCTCGCGACGAAGGATCGGCTGTTCCCCGAGGCGAAGGAGGTGGACGCCGTTGCCGCCGACTGAAACGACCCGACTGGGCTTTGTGTGCGTTCGGAACGCCGGACGCTCGCAGATGGCGACCGCGTTCGCCGAACGCGAGCGCGAGCGTCGCGAGCTCGACGGTATCGATATCGTGACCGGTGGCACCCACCCAGCGGATCAGGTTCACGAACCCGTCGTCGCGACGATGGACGAGGTGGGCTTCGATCTCGCAGGTCGCACGCCGCGCGAGATCACGACCGACGAACTGCGCTCGTGTGACATGGTCGCCACGATGGGCTGTTCGACGCTCGACATCGAGGGAGCCGAGTCGGCGGTCGATGTCCGCGACTGGGCGCTCGACGACCCTGGCGAGGCCGACATCGAGAAAGTGCGCGCCATCCGCGACGAGGTCGAACGCCGGGTCGTGGCGCTGTTCGACGGAATGGACGACTGAATCGCGACCCAGAAGGGCTTTGTCCGTGGCTGGCGCAGTCGAGCCAATGAGTCGCGGGGTCGACGTGAGCGTCGTGCTGCCGGCCTACGACGAGGCCGCGACGATCGAGGACACAGTGGCGACGACCCTCGATGCGCTCGGATTCTTCCTGCCGGCGGAGAGCTTCGAGGTGCTCGTCGCCGAGGACGGCTGTACCGACCGCACCCCGGAGATCGCTGCTCGACTTGCCCGCGAGGACCGAAGGGTAAAACACGTCCACAGCGACGACCGGCTCGGCCGCGGCGGCGCGCTCGAACGGGCTTTCCGCACGGCCGCGGGCGAGACCCTGGTCTACTTCGACACCGACCTCGCGACCGACATGAGCCATCTGGAGGAACTCGTCGAGAGCGTCCGGTCGGGCGAGGCCGACATCGCCACTGGCTCGCGGCTGCTCGCGGCGAGCGAGGCCGACCGCCCTGCCAAGCGCGACGTGCCGAGTCGCACCTACAACGGGCTCGTCAGACTGTTCCTCAGCTCGTCAGTCCACGACCACCAGTGTGGGTTCAAAGCGTTCGACCGCGAGGTTCTGGAGTCCCTGCTCGATGATATCGATGACGAGCACTGGTTCTGGGACACCGAACTCCTCGTGCGCGCCCAGCGCGCGGGCTACCGGGTCAAGGAGTTCCCGGTCGCGTGGACCCCGAAGGGCGATACGAAAGTGGACTTCGTCCGGGACGTGCTCGGGATGGGGAGCGCCGTTTTGCGGACGTGGTGGCAACTCGCCGTCGCGCCCCGGATCACGCGCCGCGTGACGCTCGTCGCCGGCACGCTCCTCACGATCCTCGCGATCGGGCTGATGACCCAGTATCTCGACGTTGGGACCGTGCTCGAAGAGATGCGCGCGGCCGACCCCGCGCTCGTCGCCGCGGCCGCGCTCGTCTACGCGCTCTCGTGGCCAGTGCGCGGCGCGCGCTACCGTGACATCCTCGACGAGTTGGGATTCGCCGAGGGCGTTGGCTTCCTCACTGGTGCGGTGTTCATCTCTCAAACGGGGAACCTCGTCTTCCCGGCGCGAGCGGGCGACGCGGTCCGGGCGTACGTCGTCAAGACCCGCCGACGCGTGCCCTATCCCACGGGATTCGCCTCGCTCGCGGTCGAGCGCGTGTTCGATCTGCTCACGATCACTCTGCTCGCCGGCGTCGTCCTGATGGGCCTCGCCGCCACCGGGATCACCAGCCTCTCGGGGCTCGGCGCGACCGTCGCCAGCGGGAACCAGAGCGGCCGGACCGCCATCCTCGTCGCCAGCGGCGTGGGCCTCGCCGCGATCGTCGCGGTGGCCGCGATCGTCGCCAGCGCACGCTCCGATCGGAACCTCGTTCGTCGCGGGATCCGCCGCTTCAGCACCGACGCGTACGCCGATCGGGTCGCGGGCGTGATCGAACGGTTCGTCAGCGATATTCAGGCGGTCGCGAACGACCGACGTGCGTTCGCCCGCGTCGGCGCGACGAGCCTCCTGATCTGGACGCTCGACGTCGTGACTGCGTTGCTGGTGTTCGCCGCGTTCGACGTCTCGCTCCCGCTCGGGACGCTGATCGCGGTCGGCTTTTTCGCCGTGAGCGTCGGGAATCTCGCCAAGGTGCTCCCGCTCTCGCCCGGCGGGATCGGGCTCTACGAGGGGGCGTTCAGCCTGCTCGTGGTCGGGCTCACGCCCGTCGCCACCCCGGTCGCGCTCGGCGCGGCCATCGTCGACCATTTCGTGAAAAACGTCGTCACCGTCATCGGTGGGGTGGCCGCCATGCTGGTGCTCAATGTCTCGCTCACCACCGCCGTCGAGGAGGGCCGCGAGGTCGAGACGACGCCGACTGAATAGCATCCACGTTTTTACTTCGGGGGGTGCGCTCGCTGCGCTCACGGGTCGCGTTCGCTCCCCGTTCGCATTCGAGGTCGTCCGAGAGAGCGAAGCTCTCTCGTGATGACGAAAGACGCTTCGCGTCTTCCGGCGGATCAAAAACCCCGCTCACTCCGTTCGCTCGTGGTACAACGACTATCGGGATTAGCACTGATTTCAGACCTCCGAAATCACGGGCTGTCGACCTGTTGAGGGCTGCGTGTGAGATACAGAGGGTGTATCTTGCAATTGGCCTCTGTCGCTACCTTTTATCCCCTTAGCTATCAAATTGACCTCTGTCAGCAAGCAAGTCCCTACTGACAGAGGTTGTCTTATTCAATCGGCGGTGCTGGACTCCTCTTTTCTGACAGCAGCAGAATCAGATTGTGGTGTCCGTGCGAGGTAGCGTCCACCATAGATACTGAGAAGAATGAGCGCTGCGGCCCACCATATAACTGGTTCAATAATAATCGAGAGAGGGATTTCAGTACCCCCAGGAAACTGAAAGCTGGCGGGCGAGTTGAAGAGGTAGCCGACGTTGTACATCGCATGAAATATCATACATATCAGAACGCTCCCGCTGGTGCTATTGTATAGCCATGTGATGATGATTGACTCAGGAATGACCCGAAGTGAGGAGACGAATGCTGACGCAGCATTGAATCCTCCATCAACAAGATAGAGCGGGAAGTGCCAGAATGCCCAAGCGATACCAATGATGAGGCTAGCAGCAAACGCCCCATAGGCTGCTTGCAACCGTGGGAGTGCAAATCCTCGCCATCCCAGCTCTTCTTGACCTCCTCCAACAAAGAAGACAAATAGGAAGCTGAAGATGAATTGATCGGTTGGCCTGTAGAATACGGAAGCGCCGATGAGACCGAGCACTAGTACAGAGAGTGCTTGCAAGAGAACTGGAACAGCTACCGCTGCGAGATACCATCGAACTTTGATTCGCCACTTGAGTGCCTGTGAAGCCCATGTCCGCAAGTCACCGTCTGTAGCTCGAAGAACAAGCGCAGCAGCGATTGGTGGACCGAACGCCGCCGGTACAGTCCATAGAGAACTATTGGGTTCTACCTCCGTCCCTGGAAGAGCATCGCCTCCAATCCATACAAGCCACGAAAACACGAAGGTCGTGAAGAAGAATACAGCAACAGGATGCTTCCCCACGATCGACGGTTCATCGCTCATAGAGCGTTACGAACCACATTTAATCGGCCACAGTTAGTTTGTGTTCTTTCGTTCTCCACCGTCCCCCGCCTCGGCACAGGCGGGATAAGTATGAGCACGAGTGACGTGCAAGATACGCGCTGTGTATTCAGCAGCGTCCAGACGAACCGACGAGTTTCTGATAGGAGTGGCGTGATGGATAGAAAGGGTGAACTTGACGCAAGATCCATTGAGCAGGACCACATCGAGATGTTGTGAGGAGAGGAAGAAACCCCCTTGTACTTATGTCCTAGATGTGAACGTTTCTTTTGAAACCAATGGTATCCGGGTTACCAGTACATCGAATGGCTGCACTCGTGAGCGTCGTGTTGCTCTTAGGAGCAGGGCTGACATTTGCACCTATAACGGTAGCTCAGGATGGCGGAGACGCATCAACCACGGGTGAACCGAACGACAATCGAGAGAATGCAGTCTCTCTCAATTTCGAGAGTAGGCCTGTTGAGGGTCTCACCGAAGCTTATGTTGATGGATTTGACAATCAGTCAAGTCTAGCGAGGTTTGGTCCAGGCGATGAAGAAGACTGGTATTCGTTCGAGGTAGAGGCTGGTCAAGCGATTCGCGCATGGGGGTACGGTGGTGTTGCGCAGGACGTTGAGGGGACCCTTGTCGGTCCTGATGGGAATGTAGTGGCTGATCTGACTATGGGCGGTGATAATTCGCCAAACGGTGCGGTTGCTGAGGAGTCGGGGACCTACTATATCCGTATGGTGAATAACACGATCACCAGTCCACCGATCGAATATGGTCTGACGGTCCAAGTAATCGAACAAAGTCAACTCGAACCCAACGACAACCGCAATTCAGCAACTCCGCTGACCCCTGAAGAACCGGTTACCTCGACTCTCGCTCCCGGCACGGACACTGACTGGTACGCGGTCGAAGCGAGTGAGGGAGCCACTATCAACGCGACACTCAATACGTTGTTCAGCAGGGCGGGAACCCCCTATGTCGGAAACCGCATTTCTGTTGATGTATTCGACGCTGATGGTGAGCGAGTCAGCGAAGCGGTTGACCTTTCGGACGTATATGTAGGCGCGACGAACGAGACGGCTCCGGCCGG
This sequence comes from Halococcus salifodinae DSM 8989, assembly GCF_000336935.1. Taxonomy (NCBI): domain Archaea; kingdom Methanobacteriati; phylum Methanobacteriota; class Halobacteria; order Halobacteriales; family Halococcaceae; genus Halococcus; species Halococcus salifodinae. Next base: position 113,373 of record NZ_AOME01000050.1, read on the forward strand.
TGGCACTGACGTACAGAAGATAGCGGTAGTTGCAGAGTCAGTGGGGGAAGGAGTATATTATGTTCGCGTCTCGGGTGGGGAAGATGCATCCTCCATCGGGTTTAGTACGTACTCTCTCTCCATCTCAGGTGACGAGATCGAGGAACAGAGTGGCGACGACGGGAACGGAGCAGGATCACAACTACCGAATACATTCACAGTTCGAAGCACCGGCGAGGGACGGGTGTCGTATACAGCGACAGCGAGCGAGTCTATTACGCCGGGATCCGGTGCGGATCTCACCGGCGCAACCCAACCCGACGAAGTTTCTGGGTCAACAGCGTCAGGTTCGACTGCTCAAGGAGGGATCGATAACTACACGTTCAGCGGCGAACTCACCGACTTGAACCTAGAGGGCGGCCCCGCGGAAGTCTACGTTAACGGTGAACGGATTGATCCAGCAGAGTATCAGGCGACACCGACACTGACAACAACCCCTACGGCCACTCTTACACCCACCTCGACACCAACGGCCACGCCTACCCCGACAGCAACGTCTACGCCAACCCCGACAACAACGAACCCCGCAACATCGACTGTTAGGTCAACCACGATATCAACAGTTAGACCGACTTCGACAGTCAATCAACCAAGTATGCCGGTAACAGACGCGCAGACGCAGACCTTGACCGAAGGCAGTGGACAGATTGTCAATGGCACCGATACAGACACTGGAACATCAGGATCGAGCGGTCCCGGTTTCGGTGTCGTCGTTGCGGTTGTCGCCCTAGTTGTGACTGGAACGCTTGCAGCGCGGCGGTACTGATCCGCCACGCGACTCAAATACCCGGACCAGTAGAAGGTCTGGCTATAGGGATTAGCAGAGAGACTCATAGATTTGCGGCGATTTGAGGGTCGGCAGCGCTGTCGAGAGGTGCTCTACAACAGTCGGTATCGGATGTTCGTCGCGACTCCGGCGAACGAACCGAATTGACGCCATCCAGAGCAAGCTGTACTTGTAGCCATGACTCGAACAGAAAACTCGATCGAAAGAGAACCATGAGCGACATTCAACCACTACGAACGGGACCGTAATGTGCCAGATACCGCATACACCGACTGGATCGAGTACCCTCACGCTCAGCTCCGGTTCGTTCTCGAAACCCAGCGCGGGACACCCACCAGATTCCTCGTCCAACTCGAATACTGCGTCGAAGATGAGTGGCGGCCAGTCGTTCACTTCGAACACAACCCAGACGGCACCTACGGTCACGATCTCACTGTAGAAGGTCTACACATGGACATCTATCGCGATGGAGAACAACATCTCGTTCGACAGGACTTCCCACCCGTAGAGTTATCCAACGCGCCCACCTACTGTGAATCATACATCAAAACCGAAGCGTCCCGACTACTCAGGAGATACGAACAATGGCACAATCTCACGACGGATCGATAATCGACGATCGCGACCTCGACATCTCCTTCGACCGCGACGACCTCCCCGAAGGCGAGGCCCGTCTCGTCATTCACGAGGACGGTGTAACCACCGTCATGCAGGGCGATGCTGAGAAGGTCAAACACCGGTTCAAACAGCAACGTGCTGATGACCTCGATATGACCGTCGAAGAACTCGACGCCGCCATCGAGGAGTACCCGATGCCCGATAGCGACGAGGGGTTAGTACCTGCTGAAGAGTTCTACGACGACGAAAGCGCGTAATCCTATACGCTCCGATTTTGGTGCAACCGCTCAGTTGTAGCCTAACTGCGGTGGACTCGTAAGCGCCCTCATGCTTACCCTGCCAGCGCCGACGGCTCCTTGAGGGGCCTCGCGATACGCTCGACGATCACAGTGGTATTTACTTTGCTGTGCTGATTGAATAGAGACATTCAATGACTAATGAGAAACCGCTCGCACAGAGCGCATACGATGACCTCGCGGAACCATATGCTGACGGGATAGATAAAAACGCGATAAACGCCGACTATGACAGACCAGCAACTCTGTCCCTGATACCTGATGTCAGCGGTCGCGTAGTCTTGGACGCTGGGTGTGGAGCAGGTACGTATACTGAATGGCTCATTGATCACGGGGCTGAAGTCATTGCTGTTGATGCGAACCGGAAAATGACCCAGCAAACAAAACGCCGAGTCGGTACTCAAGCTAATATCATTCAGGGCAATCTCGGTGGGTCCTTGTCGCTATTTGAAGATTCGTCTGTTGACCTCGTGGTTAGCTCGCTGGCGTTGCATTATATTCAGGATTGGAATCAACTATTCAACGGATTCAACAGGATACTGCGCCAACACGGTCAACTTATTTGTTCTGTTCACCATCCTTTCTCTGATTTCCACGAGTACGACGAGGCAAAGAACTACTTTGAGACTGAAGTTGTGAGGCAGGTGTGGAACGACTTTGGTGAACCTGTGCGCGTTCCACACTATCGTCGTCCATTGAGTGAGATGATTGGTCCACTGCTGAACACTGGGTTTAACCTGGATCGTTTGTTAGAACCTACTCCAACAGAGCGATTTGAGGAACGCTCTCCCGAGTTGTATAACGAACTTTCCACTCGCCCGATGTTTCTCTGTCTTCGGGCTGAGAAATGTGAGTGAACTATTTGATTGACATCTGAAATGCTGTAGCCTGTTAGATTGAGAGGGAGGGGAAGTACGCCATTTCGCCAGGCACGGGATTCAGTCAGTCGTAGCTGGTTCCGCTTGCCCTGTCNGCTGTAGCCTGTTAGATTGAGAGGGAGGGGAAGTACGCCATTTCGCCAGGCACGGGATTCAGTCAGTCGTAGCTGGTTCCGCTTGCCCTGTCACCAGCCACTTGCTTACTGACAGGCTGTCAGTAGCCCTGCGGCATTTATTATAGAACACCCCTGTCAGCAAGAGCGGTCGTTTCTCGACCGATTTTCACTCCAAACGAGGGGTGTTGTCGCGCCGATCACGCCGGAGCGTCATCCCGTCAGCAAGCAAGTGACTACAGACAGGGGTTATCCGTTGTAGTTATCTCCTACTTTGGACGAAAGACGTTGTCGCGCAGCCACGCTGAAATGTTCTCTACCGAAGACGGACATTTGTACACCGAGCAACAAAGGTCGAGCCTGTGAGTAAGACTGTTATCATCGCGGGAACTGGACCGTTGCTGGGCGAAGCAATCGCACGAGAGTTCGCGTCACACGGCTGTTCACTGGGATTGTTCGCGCGCTCTACAGAGTATATCAACGACCTCGCTGCTGACCTCCGAGGTGAAGAGATTGATGCCGTCGCCGTTCCAACTGACGTGACTGACGCCGACGAGGTGGCTGCCGGTTTCGAGACTGTCCGTGAGAAGCTCGGCCCCGTTGACGTGCTGATCCACAATACTGCGGTCCGTGGGGGTGGGCCGATAACCCATTGTGACCCTGAACAGTTCGAGAATGTCTGGCGGAGCCGTGCCTATGCCGGATTTCTCTGTGCGAAGGAGGCTGTCGCTGACATGCAGGGTGGGGGTGGCACGATACTGTTTACCGGCACATCGTTCGCGCTTGATGGTGCGGCCCAGATGGTTGCTTGGGGTAGTGCTGGCTTCGCTACGCGGGGACTAGCACGTTCGCTTGCAGATGACCTCTCGGACGATGGTATTCAGGTGACATACGCAGCAATACGCGCTCAGATTGCCACAGAAGACGACGAACTCGGAGCAACGGCGGTTCGGGCGAATGATGTGGCTTCAACGTTCTGGAACCTCGCGGACAACGATACCGCCATCACGACCGAGCTGGACATCCGCCCGCGTGACTCCGGGTAGAATATTTCTGTAAACTACTGTTCGAGGCCTGTATCGTGTGTTCCTCCTCGTGCGATAACCGTCTCGGGTTCGAGTCGGATGATTCGGTAGTTTTCCCCGTCTAAGCCGATGAACCCATCATCCCATTCGCTCTTATCCTCTCCCAAATAGCGGCGTAGTAATCGCTCTGCGCGGTCCTGATCGAACGATTCTAGCGTTGCCTCGCCACGCATACCGACGTGTCGGACCACTCCTCTCTGTGGGTCAAATTCGACGATTGCAACTGCCGACTGAGGGAACTGCTCGACACGTTCGGGGTATGATCGGTCTGGTAATTGGGCAATGATCCAAACAATCTCGTCCACCCAGAGATACCACAACGGCGAGATTCGCGCACCGTCGTCAGAGCATTGGGCTAGGAAACAAAATAGAGGGCGATCAAGAAATTCATCGAGTTCTAGATCTAACCACTCCTCTACAATTTCCATATCGGAATCAGCAGGTCGTGGTAACTAATCACTTGTCCCCGGATTCGCTCCTCCGCCGTGGCCCCTCACAGCCCCCGAAAGGGGCCGTCGGCGCTGGCAGGATAAGGCTGAATCTCGACCGCGAACGCGGCAGGGCGAACCGCACCGCCGGGGAGACTCCACACTGGGGGTTCAGGGTCACGTAGCAGCGTAGCTCGGTGGAAGGACAGCTAGACGTCCATCCCGGCCAGCCGGGGGTTGAATTTGTAGCGCTATGTGGGCCAGCCGGGTCTCGCTGTATCGCCCAGGTCGCCAGCCGGGGGTGGTTAGAGTGGAGTGACGTACTCTAACCCGCGCTGTCGGGACAGAGGGGTAGCCTGTGACCGTCCCTTCACTGGTCACTCCGGGGGAGAGAGGCCGCATAGCTCGCTGGTTCCCCCTTTGCTGTTGTCGGTTGTAGAAGGAGTAGGTATCGTCGGTCGTAGAAGTAGAGTTAGCGGTCACAGTCGCCTCGGGAACCGGCTATTCGTAGCTGCTCGCTCGCTGGCTGACAGTCAGACAGTTGTTCGCAGTCTGCGGGTCCATCTTGGAGCGTCATACCCCTGGTTGACAGTCGGATCTTGCTGTCTCGCCGCCCCTGCTGCTGGCTTTCTGGTGTTACTCGCGGCCTGCTTTCTGCTAGCCGGTAACTGTCGCTGTCCTCGGTGTCCTGGCGTGGTCGCTAGATCCCCGTCGGTCCTGTCACGCTGCTACACTCGGCTGGCTGGCCCAGGTTCGTCGCGTCGGTCTTCCTGGCTCTCAGTAGTGCGTCGGTCTGGGGCACCCTGGCTCGCGCTCTCAGCCGTCGCGTTGGTATCTCGGTGTGATTTCCTGGCCACATTCTGCCGTCGCTCTCTGCGGCTCTGTGCGGCGCTCTCATCGCTGCTGTTCTCGTGGGGGCCATTCCACCGCTGTCCTCGCTAGCTGGCGTCGCCCTGGTGCTGGTTCCTACTGTTCCGCTGGTGTCGTCGTCACCGCTGGATCGTCGCTGCTGGTCGCTGCTTCACGCCCTGGACTGTCCCCGGTGTCGTCGTCGCTGTTGGATCGGTGCTGCTGTTCTCGTCGTCCTCGTCGGTGCTGGATCGTCGCCACTCTGGACTGTCCTACTCATCACAATCTTGGGTGTTTCTTTGCCCCGCTATTTGGACTGTGCTGCTGGTCCTTCAGTCGTCGTGATCACGTCGGTATCCTCGTCGGTAGTCGGTCGTCGTTGTGCTCGTCGCTTCGGTGTATCGGTTCACGGACCTGGGGGAAGACCTCGCCAATGAACTCGGCGGTGCTTCGGACGCAGGGGTAACAGTCTCGCAACTGGTTGACCGCATCGACAAACAGGAGGAAACTATCGAAAATTTGGAGAATGAGGTAGACAAATTACAGCAACGGTATAACGCGCTCGCCGACTACGTGGAAGACCTCGATTAACATCTACTATAGGGATTAGCTGAAGTCTTCGTACTTTCCAATATCACAGATTGGCAATCTGCTAAAATCGGCATGCAAGATACAGGGCGCGTATCGGTCAGCGGAAAACGAGGAACGAGGAGGTCGTCAACGCGTTCATACCCCTCTCTTCCCTACCCGACCGTATGCGTGAACTCGTCTTCGATCTCGAATATTCCCCGGACAATAACGCCGTTGCCGACATCCTCACCGCCAACCCGGAAACGAAGATTCGTTCCCTCTCCTGTCACGTCACTCCCGACAATCTCTGGCGCGTCGATCACGTAACCGGTGGTCAAAGCGCACTCGACGAACTCACCGACACCGTCGCCGACGCCGAGTACTACACCGACTGTCTGGCCCGCCGCGACTGCGAAGCCGACTGGGAAACCCAAGTCCTCGACCGCACCGACGACGCGCTCGTCCTCTACTCGTACTGGTCGCGGACCCCCTCCTGTACCTCCATTCCACACCTCGCCCTCGACCATTTCGGCGACGGCCTCATCTTCCAAACAACGTGGGTCGGCCACCGGTACGAGTGGCGCATCATTGCCCCCGACAACACCACCTACCACGCCTTCCGCAGCGCCATCGAGGCCGACGAGCAACAGTCCACCCCCGATCCACGTTTTGAGTGTGCGTGGACTCAGCCACACGTCTCGCGCCCGGCTCTCCNCCTCGTCCAGTGCGGCCACTGTCTCGGCTTTCTCCTCGGGCAACAGCTCGGCACGCACCTCATCGACCCCCGCCGTCTCACCGACTGCCCGCGCGGTCACTTCGTTGTCACCAGTGAGCATCACTACGTGCTCGACGCTCTCCTACCGGCTTCGTCGTGCCGAAGCACAACTAGCCGACGCCTACGCGACTGACCACTCCTCGTCTACCCACCTCTCTTCCCCCGACGCCTGACTGGAGTTGGTACACACCAAACCAAGGGGCTTGGCCTCCGGGGCTGTCTGTGCAGACAGTGATTACGAACGCAGCCGGTTCGGCCGGTCCCGAAACCAGAACCGTGAAGCTCGACGTACCGGGGATGGATTGTCCTTCCTGTGCGGAGAAGATCGTCAACAGTGTCTCGAAACTCGACGGCGTCGTCACCGTCGAACCACAGGTGATGACTGGCACCGTCACCATCGAGTATCTTCCCGAGACAGTTGCGGTGGACACGCTGATCGAACGCGTGCAGGCCGCCGGTTACGATGTCGAGTCGCGCGACGATCGGGAGACCGAACGGTTCGACGTGCCCGCGATGGACTGTGCGTCCTGTGCAGGCAAAATCGAGAACGCCCTCGATGCCGTCGCAGGGATTCGGGAACGTGAAACCCTCCCGACGACCGGTACCGTCATCGTCACCTACGATCCCGGTCAGACCTCGCGTACCGACCTCGTCGCCACCATCGAGAGTGCGGGCTACGAGGTAGAGGAGACCGGTCCGGAGACAACGGAGAAAGACCTCGTCGAGGAGAGCCGGGCGCGAGACGTGTGGCTGAGTCCACGCACACTCAAAACGTGGATCGGGGGTGGACTGTTGCTCGTCGGCCTCGTGCTGGAGTTCCTACTGTCGGGACTCGATGTGACGCTCGCCGCGTTCCTCGGGCGTGAGTTCGGCACCGCCGAACTGTTCTACCTCGCTGGTGCGGTGATCAGCGGCGAGCAAATCCTCCGAAACGGGTACTACTCCGTCCGTACGCGCTCGCTGGACATCGACCTCCTGATGAGTCTCGGCATCCTCGGCGCGATCACCGCGAGCCTCGTCTTCGGTGAGGCGCTCTACCTCGAAGCCGGGATGCTAGCCGTGCTGTTCAGCGTCGCCGAGTTGATGGAGGAGTACGCGATGGATCGCGCCCGCTCCTCGCTCCGCGAGTTGATGGACCTCTCGCCGACGACCGCGACCATCCGTAGGGACGGCGAGGAGACGACTGTCCCGGTCGAGGAACTGCGCGTCGGCGATCGCGCCATCGTGCGTCCCGGTGACCGCATCCCCGCCGACGGGACAGTCGTCGAGGGCGAGAGCGCGGTCAATCAGGCTCCGATCACTGGTGAGAGCGTCCCTGTGGACAAGACGGACGGCGACGAGGTCTACGCGGGGACGATCAACGAGGAAGGCTATCTCGAAGTGGAGGTCACGGCGGAAGCCGAAGACAGCACGCTCGCCCGCATTGTCGAACTCGTTGAAGACGCCCAGCGGGACAAGACCGACCACGAGCAGTTCGTCGACCGGTTTGCCGGGCAGTATACTCCGGTGGTCGTCACGCTGGCAGTCCTCATCGCTGCCGTGCCACCGCTCCTCATCGACGGCTCCGTCTCACTCGGCATCGGCGGGCAGTCGCTCGTGTTCGCTGGCGACTGGGCGACGTGGTTCAAGCGCGGACTAGCACTTCTCGTCCTCTCGTGTCCGTGTGCACTGGTCATCAGCACGCCAGTGAGCGTCGTCTCCGGGATCACTAGCGCCGCGAAGAACGGCGTTCTCATCAAAGGCGGGAAGCACCTCGAATCGGTCGGGACGGTGAAAGCCGCCGCGTTCGATAAGACGGGAACGCTCACGCACGGCGAGCTCACCGTTACTGACGTCGTGCCCGCCGGTGGCGAGTCCCGAGAGTCGGTGCTGTCCGTGGCAGCGAGTCTGGAGGCACGCAGCGAACACCCGATCGCGGAAGCGATCGTGGGCGCTGCTGACGAGGCGGACGTCGCGACCGGCGACGTTTCCGCGTTCGAGAGCCTGACCGGGAAGGGCGTCCGGGCTGATCTGGACGGCGAGACGTACTTCGCCGGGAAGCCTGCCCTATTCGAGGAGTTGGGTCTTTCCCTCGACACCATCCGTGTCGCGTCCGATGGTGGCGTCGCGATCGAGGACTCCGGCAGTCACGAGACCGCCGTCGCTGGCGGGAAGACCATCGAAGAGTTGCAGGGCGACGGGAAGACCGTCATCCTCGTCGGTACTGAGGATCGGATCGTCGGCGTCGTCGCGGTGGCCGACGAGGTACGCCCGGAGGCGAAGCGAGCGATCGAGCGGTTCCACGACCTCGGCGTCGAGCACGTAGTGATGCTCACTGGTGACAACGAAGTGACCGCGCGGGCAGTCGGTGAGACGGCGGGCGTCGATGAGGTGCGTGCCGAGCTGTTGCCCGAGGAGAAAGCCGAGACAGTGGCCGCACTGGACGAGGAGTTCGGCGGAGTGATGATGGTCGGCGATGGAGTCAACGACGCGCCGGCGCTTGCGACGGCGACGGTCGGGGTAGCGATGGGTGCGGCGGGGACTGACACGGCAGTCGAGTCGGCAGACGTCGCGCTGATGGGCGACGAGCTATCGAAACTCCCGTATCTATACGCGCTGTCGGGGAAAGCAAACGGCGTCATTCGAGAGAACATCTGGGGGAGTATCGGTGTGAAGGCGCTGTTGGCCGTGGGCGTCCCCTTTGGACTGGTGAACGTCGCAGTCGCCGTCGTCGTCGGTGACATGGGGATGAGCCTCGGCGTGACGACGAATGCGCTTCGACTAGCGAGAATCAACCCCGACCGTTTCGAGTGACGATCTCGGCCGATACCTGCTCTCGCCCCGTTGAAATAACCCGGCTGCGTTGCTGAAATCGTGAGAACCCTCCGCTGAATAGACCCGCTGCATCCCGTACGGCGATTTTGACAGCCATCGGAAAGTATGCAGACCAAGATCTGGATCCGATTGCCAGTCACCATACCGTTCTCCCGATCACAACCGTTACCGGACAACACCGCCCGAGCTCTCGGCACTCCCTACAGTCGTGCCTTCGCCCTTCATCCACCAGGAGAGCGTGGCTCTCCTGAGCCTCGACTCGCTGCGTTCGTCGAGACACCAGGACCGCACCGCCACCCCATCGCAGCAACCGCTGTCGGCCGCAAGCCACACCAGCCGCAAAAACCGGGAACCGTTTTTACCGATCGCGTTCGGAGGGTGGTCATGCGCGAAGCGGACGAGGACGCAACGACGCGACAGCGGATCGCGGAGCACCTCCGCGGCGAGACGGCACCGCCGAGCATGCTGGCCGAGGAGTTCGCGATCACGACCGAGGCGGTGCTGGAGCACGTCGAGCACATCGCCCAGTCGCTCGAAACCGAGGACGAACAGCTCCTCGTTGCCCCGCCGGAGTGTCGCGACTGCGGGTTTTCGGCGTTCGACGACCACGCGAACCGCCCCTCGCGGTGTCCCGAGTGCCGAAGCGAGGCCATCGAGGAGCCGCTCTTCCGGGTCGAGTGACGTGAGCGCCGTGAGAGCCGGATTTCGGGAACGGCGTCAGGTCCCGGAGAAGTCGATCCGTCCGCGCGAGGAGAGGTCGTGTTCGCCCGACGGCCCCAGCTTCTCGAACTCGTAGTCGGGTTCCGTGAGGTAGACTGCGCCGTTCTCCACGGTGACGTCGACTGAGTCGAGCGTCGCACCCTCACAGGGACCGGTCGTACAGTAGCCCGTCGCCTGCTCGAACAGCGCGCCGTGGCGCTGACACAGGAGCTCGCCGTCACGTATCGCCGCGCCGTCGCCCGAATCCAGCCTGACGTCGGTCCAGTGCTGGCAGTGGTTCCGATACGCCGCAACCCCGTCGGCGAGCCTCGTCAGGATGGCTTCCTCACGGTCGAACCCATCGCGAATCGTGAAGAGGAGCGTGTCGTCGACGGCGATCTCGTCGAGGGCGACGATCCGGCGCGCAGCGTCCATGCCGGTCGTCCATCCGCTTCGGGTTTGAATCACTCGTAATGCGCTTGCTCGACTCGCTCGTCGAACAGCCGCGAGAGCAGTCGCGTCATCGGTCCGCCGCCGACCGCGACCCCGTCGGCGCGCGCGATCGGCCGGAGTTCCCACGTCGTGTTGGTGAGAAACGCCTCGTCGGCCTCGCGAACGGCGGCAGTCGTGTACTGACCGGTTTCGACGGAAAAATCCTCGTCGGCGGCGAGATCGAGCACGACCGACCGCGTGATCCCGGGGAGCAGCGGCCCGTCGGTGCTTGGCGTCTTGAGCGTCCCGTCGTCGACGAAGAAGACGTTGCTCGTCGCGCCCTCCGTGAGGTTTCCCTCGCCGTCGCGCACCAGGGCCTCGTCCGCACGATACTCCTCGTTCGCCGCCCGCCGGAGTTCGAGCCGTGCGAGGATTCCGTCGAGGTAGTTGTGGGTCTTGGCGTCGCTCGGCATCGCCGCGTCCGGCACCGCGCGGGTTTTGACGGTCTGGACCGTCGCTGGACCGTCCCACACCGATTCGCCCGCGAGACCGCCCCGGGGGAGCTCCTCGACGATGATTACTACTGTTGGATCGACGTCCGATGCGGGCGTGAGCCGTCCCATCCCCGCTCCACGAGTCACCGACAGCCGAACGTACGCCTCGTCGAGATCGTTCGCGGCGAGCGTCGCCCGAACCCGCTCCCGAAGGTCGTTGGGCACCGCGTCGCCGAAGCCCAGCTGTTCGGCGGTCCGGCGGAGCCGTGCCTCGTGGGCATCCCACTCAAAGACCGACCCACTGTAGGATCGAAGGGTTTCGAACGCGGCGTCGCCGTAGCGAAACCCCCGATCGCGGACGCTTACGCTCGCCTCGTCGGCGGGCACGAGGTCGCCGTCGACGTGGTACTTCATCCGGCGTCTCTCCGCTGAGGTGTCTCGCGTCGTCGGCAGTACCGCGTCGTGACCACTTGCACGCTGCCTACTGCTGACGAGCCTTCGCGCGCTCGGTCCAGCGATCGAGCCGGCTCGCGGAGATGTCGGTCTCGTCGGCGAGAGTCTCCGAGTCGGCGTCAGCGAGGTCGGCGACGGTCTCGACGCCGACGGATTCGAGCTGTTCGGCGTAGGACGGTCCGATGCCCTTGAGCACGTCCACGTCGTGTCCGGCGGTATCGCCCGGCTCCTCGTCGGTCGGCCCCGCGGCCTCGGCGTCTTCGGCCGCCGAGATCGAGTCGTTCGTCTCCTCGGTGATCGAGCCGGTCGAGCCCGCGGCGTCGGTCCCGGCGGCAGCGCTCTCGTCGGCGGTGTCGACCGCATCGCCCGCGTCGTCGACGGCGGTTTCGTCCTCGTCGACATTTTCGGTCGGGGTGGTTTCGCCTGCGGGCTCGGACGGCTCGGCGTCGTCGGTCGTCGGCCCGGTCACTTCGCCCGGCTCCGCCCCACCTTCCGCATCCTCGTCGACAATCGATTCGGTCGATCCCGTGGCGTCGGTCCCCGCAGCGGCGGGCTCGTCCGCCCCGCTGCCGGTATCGCTCGTGTCTGTTCCCTTGACCGCGTCCTCCGAGCCCGTCTCCGGGGCTGTCTCCGAATCACGTTCGTCCGGTTCGCGTTCGACCGTCATACCGCCGCGTTCGTCGCTCGATCGGTCGTCGCCCGAATCCCGGCCGTCGATCCCGAGCATCGACTTGATGGTATCCAGCAGCGTCATGGATCGGGATTGTCTCCCCCCGGACTTAAATACGTGCCCGAAGCGCTTCGTTCATCACGTCGATCGGCGCATCCTGGCCGATCCACCGCTCGAACGCCGCGACGCCCTGATACAGCAGCATCCACCCGCCGTCGATGGTGGTCGCGCCAACCGTCGCAGCGTCTCGGAGCAGTCGAGTCTCGATCGGCGAGTACACCGCATCGAGGACGGCGAGATCGGCGTGAAGCGCCTCGGCAGGGATCGGCGTTTCGTTCGCCTCCATTCCGACGCTCGTGGCGTTCACCACCACGTCGGCGTCGGCGACGAGCCGTTCGAGCGGCGCGAGTCCGTGCCCGCTCGCGCCATCGACTTCTGCCGCGAGTGCGTCTGCACGTTCCACGGTGCGGTTGGCGATGGCGACCGACATCCCCGCATCGGCGAGCGCGAACGCCGCTGCACGGCCTGCCCCGCCCGCTCCGACGACGACCGCTCGTCCGTTGAGCGCCACGCCGTGATAGTCGAACGCCCGTCCGACGCCCTCGGCGTCGGTGTTGTGACCCGTCGGCATCGACGCTCGGTCGTCGGGACCGCCGAAATCGATGGTGTTGACCGCACCGATCCGCGTCGCGAGGTCGTCGGGATCGACGTGATCGAGAGCGTCCTGCTTGAACGGGATCGTGACGTTCAGCCCCTCGATCCCGAGCGCTCGTGCGCCCTCGATGGCCGCTTCGAGATCGTCGGGAGCGGGCTCGAACGTGACGTACCGTGCGTCGATCCCGCACTCGTCGTAGGCCGCCTCGTGCATCGGTGGCGACAGCGAGTGGGAGACGGGATTGCCGACCAGCCCGAACACCTGCATGGGCGAGCGTCGTGAGCCGAAGCGATAAACGGGACGGTCGGCGAACGGCGGCGCTGCACGCGACAGCAAAAGAGATAGGTATGCCCCCCTCGCGATTTCCGGTAATGCTCGACCGTTTTCGCCATCCACTTGCTGCCGTCGCCGCGGCGCTGTTGCTGACGGTGCCGTTCGTGGCGACGTTCGTCTCCTACGGCGGATACATGACCATCCACCCGGGCGAGAACATCGCCCCGGGAACGGCGGTCGTCGTCGCCGGACTGGCCGTTCTCGGGGCCGCCTTCCTGCTCGCGTGGGGAGCCGAGACCGCAGAGAAGGACGTGCCGCGCGCGTTCGCCATCGCGGTGCTGGCAGTGCTCGCCGTCGCGCCGGAGTACGCCGTCGACGCGCTCTATGCGTGGAACGCCGGTGCGTTCGAGGGGACCGCACAGGGCATGGCCAACGCCAACCTCGCGGTCGCCAATATGACCGGCGCGAACCGCATTCTCATCGGTCTCGGCTGGGCCGGTATCGCCCTTTTTACCGTGTATCGGGCGCGAAACGCCGACGATCCCGCGGTCGATCACCGTTCGGGGTTCCTGAAAAGCGCCGTCACGCTCGATCGTGACCTCGCGCTCGAAATCTCCTTCCTGCTCGCGGCGACCCTCTTTGCCTTCCTCGTTCCGCTGAGCGGAACGACGTTCAGCGGCGGCGGCCCGATCGGCGGTATCGGGTTGCTCGATACGCTCGTCCTCGTCGGGCTCTACGTCCTCTATATCGCCATCATCATCCGCGGCGACGTCGAAGAGGGCGAAGAACACGTCGGCGTGCCCGCCTATCTCCAGTCGTGGTCGAAGGGACCGCGCATCGCCAGCGTTCTCGCGCTCTTCACCTACTCGGGTGTCCTGATCTTCATCGCCGTCGAACCGTTCGCCGTCGGTCTCGAACAGCTGGGTCTCCAGTACGGCATCCCCGAGTTCTTCATGATTCAGTGGCTCGCGCCGCTCGCGAGCGAGAGCCCGGAGCTCATCGTCGTCGCCTACCTCGTGAACAAGGCGCGCTCGACCGCGGGGTTCAACGCGCTCATCTCCTCGAAACTCAACCAGTGGACCCTGCTCATCGGTACGCTCGCGGTGGTCTATTCCATCGCGGCCGGCCACCTCGGGGGGCTGCCGTTCGACGAGAAGCAGGTCGCCGAAATCTGGATCACCGCTGCCCAGAGTCTCTTCGCGATCGCGCTTCTGACCAATTTCGAGATCAGCATGCGCGAGGCGATCGGTCTACTCGTCCTGTTCGTCTCGCAGGTCGGTATCGAGTTCGCCATCATTCAGACGGTGGCCGAACCGCAGGCGACCACGCTGAGCATCAACATCCTCTACGTCTATACGGCGATATATCTCGTTCTCGGCGCGTGGCTGTTCTACACCCGCCGCGACGCGCTGGCCGACCTCCTCGGACGGACGACCACGATCGCTCGGGAGGCCGTCGGATCGGGAAGCACCCAGCCGGAACGGGCCGACTGAAAACCGAAACGAACGGGTTTCCCCGCTCGACCACCACGTCTCGACATGATCGGTATCGTCGTCAGTCGCGCCGATCCGGCGTCGGTCCACATCGGCGATCACCTGCTCGAACTCGATGACTGGGGCCGAACGACGGACGACACCCGTCCCGACGGCGAGGGCGGCGGCACCGTCCACCGTACGCCAGGGTTCGAACTCCGCACGTTCGACGATCTCCACCTCGATCTCGAGGGCGTGGCCGACGTCTTCGCCGACCCCGAGTTCGTGGTGTTCGCCTCGAAACACGCCGGCGACACCGGGCCGCTCCTGACCGCCCACCACACCGGAAACTTCGGTCCCGCCGACCACGGTGGTGCGGACGGCGAACTCGCCCATTCCTGTGCGAACGCCCAGGCCCGAGTGCTCGATGCGCTCCGCGAACACGCGCCATCGGGGTACGACGTCGGAATGGAGGGCACCCACCACGGCCCCACCGATGTCGGCGCACCCTCGATGTTCGTCGAACTGGGGAGTGGAGAAACCGAATGGGACGATCCCGACGGCGCACGGGCCGTCGCACGCGCCGTCCTCGATCTGCGAGGAGTCGGGCCGTATCGCGATCGCCAGGTGGTGGGGTTCGGCGGTGGCCACTACGTCCCCCGGTTCGAGCGCGTGGTACGCGAGACCGACTGGGCAGTGGGTCACATCGGCGTGGACTGGGCGCTCGACGCGATGGGCGATCCCGCCGACGATCGGGACGTCCTCCGGCGAGCGTTCGAGCAAAGCGGTGCGACTCGTGCGCTCGTCGAGGGGGAGCGTCCCGATCTGGTGAGCGCGATCGAGGCTCTCGGCTATCGTGTCGTGACCGAGACGTGGCTCCGCGAGACCACGGGCTGTCTCTTATACACATCTCTGATGGCGC